>NZ_QWLE01000068.1:0-10682 GCF_009917365.1 Neglectibacter sp. X4
CGTTTTTCTTCATCCCTCCTTCATTATACCGCCTTCTTCTTTTCTTGCGTAGGTTCGTATCTATTTTTCGCTTACATATGGTTCATTCCCCATAATAAAAGTTGTTTTCCATATCCCCTATTTTGAAATTCCTTATTGACAATCAAATCGTCTATTTCGTTTCCATAACAGGCAATAGAACCAATAATTTCTTCCCCACTTACAAGCAAGAAAATATTCTTACTTTTTTCACGAACTTGTTTATAATCATTCAAAAAATTATGCGGCTCAATAGCAAGATATTTTCGCATTTCATAAAAGCAAGTATTATATATTTTCATGTATTGTTGAAAATACTTTTGCTCAAAAGGAATACACAAGATATTGCTTTTTTCAATATCATCTTTTACATATTTCATTTCATATGCTATTATTTCCATGCTGTAATTTCCCTTCTACAACCCCCGATTTGTTTATTCGCCTACCGCACATTAACTATTCAAAAGACTTGTCAAGTCCTCCACGGAAGCATCCATCTTCACAGAGACTTCCTCCATCGTCATGCCGGTAGCAAAAAAACGCTTTATCACCATTTTCATATCCTCGCCAACCTCAATGATATGTCCGTCCAAATCGTAGAACCGGATTACCCGCTGTCCCCAGCTATGCTCAATTACTTCTCCCAAACATTCAATGTTTGAATACTCTTTCAGCTTGCTCAGAAAACCATCAAAATCCTGTTCTTCAAAAACAATTTCTGCATTGTTGGATTTTTTTAATATCTTTTCCTTCGGCAGATTCACAAGCCAGTCAAAATCCTGCTGCAATGCCAAGCCGCAGGTAAAAGCAATGTTTCTTCCGTAATCCTGATAAACCTCCAGGCTAAATAAATCTTCATAGAACTTTCTTGCAGCTTTTATATCCGCTACCGATATCACTGTACATACATACTTCATACCATTACTCCTATCCAACTTTTTAGTACCCCTTATCTCGTCCAGCTTGTCTTAGCCTCTCTTTTTCTTATGCAGCTTCAAATCAATGTTTTTCTTTGCCGCTGCTTCCTGAAGCAATCCCACTACAAAAGCACTTTTTTCTTTGAGCGTCCATGTTTCCATATCGTCCTTCTTCTTTTTAATTTCCTTTATCACTTCGCGAAGCTCCTGCATGTCCAACAGGTTGACCGCAACACAAAACATGGTCTTTTGGCGACCGGCATTATACTCCGACAGGAGAATGTTCAAGATTGCTGCCTTTTCTATCTGTTCCGCATTGTAGGCTTCAATTCCCGACTCTTTGGCTTTCTCCAGATCAGCCCTTCTGTGGAGATGTGTTATAAAGGAATCAAAATCGTCAATATGTTCAAATTTGGAGCATGGGTATTCACTGCACTGAAAGCAGTATTCTATGTCGGCATGTTCCATGCTGCACTTTGCAATTCTGCACGATTGATTGCCCTCTCCCCCACCGCAGCCGGGGCAATATTTATTTAAAAACATGGGGCAAAGACCGCAATTCAGCCCACAGAGTGAAAACAATTGATTTTGTCGGTTAAATCCTTTCATGATACCTCCATACGCTATTTCTCAATTTATAATTGGATGTAATCCCAACAATGGACACTGACCCTTACATCGGTTTTAAATTTTTATTGAGCCTGTCCACCATCCAGGCAATCCGCTTTTCCCGTCCGTCATCTGTCTTTGCATCCAAATATGCCCGCATGTAGGTTTTCTTTACAGATGGGGACATAGCCTCAAAATTAGCGCTGGCAAGCTCATATTCTTTGAGCAGGGCAGACATCTGAGCAATCTGTTCTTCAGTCACTACTATAGAATATCACTCATTATACGCTCCTTTATTCTATATCAATCAGCTTTGCAATCTCCTCGACTGTATCCAAAAGCACATGGAACTCCAGCCCTTCTGCATAACTGTTTTCCGCTGCGTAATTCCGCCACAGGCTGTAAAGTGCAGTTTCCTCACGCATATCCCTCATGATATCCTTCCAGTCTTTCAGCATATCCATTGATTCTCTTTTGACAGCAGTATGCTCTATCGCCATTTTTAAGATATCCGGTCTGACGCTGTCTTTACGCTCATGATAGAGAACATGCAGATCATAAAAATCCCTGGCTCTTGTATTTCCTATGTTCCGGCGAATAATGGTTTCATACTTTTCAGCCAGCACCGTCTCTATGGTGTACGCCATAATCGGAACTGTTTTATCCTCAAATATGAACGGATAATCATATTGGATGGCTGCCGGAGTAATCTTATCTCCAGTTGTGACATCCACCTTCATCGGGCTGTTTATCTTCCCATATTTTGCAGCTATATGAATGCGGAAATTATTATAGGCATCCTCTTCACGGATTGGCTCTATACGCTGATATTCAAAGGTTATCCCATCGTCTGTATCAATCGCAAGAATCTCCTTAAAGATTTTGACGATTTCCTCTTCCTCCAGTTGTATCCCTCTTACGGTAGTGTCCATGTCCATTGTAGTTCTGGCTTCAATTCCAATCATTGAGGAAATCAGCAGACCGCCTTTGAGGATAAAATTCTTTGCATAAGGCGATACGGCAAGCCTCTCTAAAATGCGTTCAAACATAAACATATGCTGCACATCCAAAGCCCTCAGATTGTTCTTTGACGCAAAATTTCGGATCGCGCCCTTTAGCTGTTCCGGTGTTTTCATTACAATACCTCCATGTAAGTCCTTATTTTTTCTTCAATTCCGAAGGCTTTTCCATACTTCAGCAATTTGCGGACATCCGGCCGGTTTTTAAAATAATCCTTGATTGACTGAACATACAGCTGCTTTTCTATCTGGTTTTTATCTTTAATCAGATCACAAAGACATCTCTCTCTGTCATATAAACGAATCATAGCGCCCTGCGGCGAACGTGCTTCCGTTATGCCAAGACTATAGAATTCCTTCATAATATAATGAGCCCTGATTTTTTGATTATCTCGAAGCAGTCTTGAAATATTTTCGCCATGAGGGACTGAAATATCAAATGTATGTGGTATGATGTCCGTCAGTCCCCAGATATACAGCGCTGTCCCATAAGAAAAAATGAGGCTGGAGCATTGCACCTGAAGCAAAGCAAACTCATCAATATCACAGTCAGCAGGAGCATAAATCCCTTTCCGGATCCTTTCAAGCAAGCCACTGTCTACATATTTCTTTAAGACTGCCCTGTTGATTCCCGCCGCTTCAATTTGCGATGTTTTTACAAATCCATTTCCGTCTTCAGCCATCGCCTGAATCTTATTATAAACCTCATCCACAGAAATCACCTCCACGCACTCTACATTCCTTCTTCAATTATATCTTATTGACGAACGAATGTAAAGAGCTTTTGGCATTAGTCTGTCCGCATTCACAGAAAAAATACAATTGTTTCTATTCCACAACGACAAAAGGGATGCCGCAAAAGCGACATCCCCCCTATCTTAAAACTATGATAATCAAATACCCTCTGAAATTTTTCGGAACGCATCCACGCCGGGAATGATTCCAAGATATCTTCCATTGTCAAACCTGCAATGGATTGTTGGGGCATCATCAACAGTGTCTACTGTTCCTTCCGTCATGGCAGGAATCGGACGTGGATCGTTTTTCATTTCAACGAGCACAATCCGTGTCCCTTCCGGATATGTATCCTTATAAAATTTTCTATATGATTCTGTGCTGTATTCAACAATCAGCTCTTTATTGCTTATGATTTCATAATCGAAGCCACATCTTCTCTCAAACGGATAAAACACAGGTTTCCTGAATCTCCGCTTAATGAGATGTCCGGGAACAAGAATATCGTCATCATTAAAATAAACGCGCTTTACCTCCATACTCATCATCTCCTTAGGCTGTTTTTTTTCGCAGACTCCAGAGCCCTCTGCTTACATGCAGAAAGTGTTCCGGATGGTACTGCAGTGTCTGGCGGATTTTTTCTTTCCACCACTTATGCGTTTTCGCCCTCTGATGTGATTCAATCTGCTCATATATATAAGTCAGCGGAACCGCCTCATTACATTGCTCCAGAACGGCTGCTACCACATCACGCCAGGTCGCTCCCGGAATGTCGCGGATATCAACCTGCTTTTTTTCTGAAAACAAAACCGGGCAGAGAAGTGCATTGTCTTTTCGTACTATCATCACATATTCGTGTAGAATCGGTATGAAGGAACCGCTATACCTGGTTTTGTCTGAAAAGCAATTGTGCTGCGCCTTGATAATAATGTTCTCCAGCGTCCCTGGTTTCACTATCTCAGACAGCATACTGTAAAGCCGGCCTTTTTTCTTGATGTCACCCATCAGGACTGCCATCCGTCCGCCTTTCTCCAGTGAAGCGTACTGCTTCATCATTGCATAGTTCATTGCGCGGGCAAAGTTTTCCCAGTCTGGTATCTCTATCGGTATATCTGTTAAAACGGGAATGGTGGACAGGCTGAAAGCCGCCCTGCCTTTATTGTCGGGTAGTGAGCAGACATTGATAAACGCCATCTTCTTTGAAGAACTATCCGAGCGGGAAGTCGGGTTGCGGTTAGGCGTGACACAGAGCGTTGTCAATAAACGCAAAGCCAAAATCCTTGCGAAGCTGAGAAAGATAATCGAAAACAAAATTTAAGGCGTTCAGCCCCCTTATTTTTTCCTTTGGGAAAATGAGGGGGCTTTTTCCTGCCCTCTCAATCAATTCTGATTGGAGGAAATAAGGATGGCATACAACCATGGACGGGAGGACAGGAAATGGCGTATCTGGAAAGAAGCCGAGGAAAAGGTTTTGCGTGAGTGCGGTGTTGATGAAGCAACCATTGAGCAAATCCGCACAGACGACAGGGCAGATTTTAATTCCAACAGGCGGTTTTACCGATGGACAAGTGACTTCGGAGAATACCTTGAGGAAATGGCGGGCAGGGAGAAACAGACAGAGGTAAGGTCGGTAATGGATTTACTGGATGAGATTGAGAGCGAAACGCTGTATTTTGCGTTAGTCACAGTGGACAGGCGTACATTACAAATCATCGTGCTGAAAATGCAGGGGTATTCCACAAAGGAGATTGCCCCGCTTGTGCATTTGACGACGGGAGCTGTCTATGCAAGGTTAATGTACTCGTCAAATGCTTCTCTTTTTACAACTCTGCGATTTCCAATCCAAAGCACAAAGGGACAATCCTCACGGTTCGTCATTTCATAAAGTTTTGCCCTTCCAATTCCTGAGTAGGCAACCGCTTCGTCAATGGATAGATTTGCTTTATGCCATATTGGAACCTCGATTTTACTTGAATTATTATTTTCCATTTGCTGTACCTCCTTGCGTTTTGTGGGTACATCATAATGGAAAAAAAGCGATAAGCCAATTATGCGAATCGGCTTATCGCACACTTGACAGGCTTGTCGTGCTTGCCTGATTACCTTCATCGCATTGAACCACAAGAACAGGTCTTACCCCATTTTGAATTGAGCCTGCATTGTTTCCAAAATCGTGCAGATAAATTTCTCCACGCTTCACTTTTTCTTTATTCTCTGTTTGCATAGCATTGACCTCGCATTTCCAAGATTAAGTGAAGGGGAAATCTTTATCCGGATTCAAAACAACCCCTTCACTAATTTGGAATCAGTCAGCCAAATGACAACCTATTTTCGGAAAAATCCCTCAAATATTTTTTTTACTTCCTTGATCGCTGCGTTCAAATGCTTTTCAATCGCCTGATGAGATACACCCTCCGCTTCGGCAATTTCCCTTGCGCTTTTATTTGCAACATAGCGAGTTATGAGGTATTTATATTGCTTTTCGGTAAGACTTGAAAGAGCCTTGTCCAACAGCTTCATCTTCAACTGATAACGATTTTCTTCGTATTCCTCTGTTATCTGCTGCTCAAAAAAGTCTGGAACAAAGACCTCCGAATGGAATATTCCTATAAGCTCATCGTCATATCCAAATGCGTCCTCATTGTATTTACTACGCTTATAAAACTTGCTTTCATTTCTCCTGAACTCATATACCGCTTTGCCCTGCTCAACGGACAGCAGCACAAAAGGCATATATTGTTTTACAATTTCAGGGTATTTTTCAAACAGTTCTTTTTTGGTAAGCTCAGAAATGATTGCCCATTGCTCCTCGCCTGTGTATCCCTCATACTCATACTTCAAATTGATAACCTTGCACTTGTTCTGAAACTCCTCTTTCAGAACATCAAATTGACTTTTCGCCATTTTCTTTACCTCCAGTCTGAATTTTCAAAAATGTAAAAATTCAGACCGGAAGGCGGCGAACGGCAACCGACGCTATAAATAGTCGAAATACTGTGAAATATAAAAACGCACCTGCATAGCGACAAATTTCGCCGTGCAAGTGCGTTTGTTTCATTGTATTTATGGCATATCAGTTCATCATGTAAGCCGCAATGCCCCTCTGTGGGGTAAGTGCTTTTTTCAATAAAACACTTTCTGATAATGCCTATGTAATAGGTTAATATTCGCTGCTCATCACAAGCAGCGGAACGCCGAGAATAGTCCAGCGCATTAAAAACCCTCCGATCCAAAAAAACTCAGAATCGGAGGGTGTAGGCATATTGAATCGCCCTGTCAAAACCTCGTTTTTTTTATTTGGCAGGGTTCAAGTTTCTATATAGTTCAGTGATTTTTGAACTGACAGTCCATTCATAATTGAATTGTCGTGCCATTAGAAAGATGGCACAAATCAGTATAATTATATATGGAGGTGGACTGTAAGTGCATAACAAACCTGAAATGCTTGGACATATCATTAAGACAGCTCGTGAAACCGCTGGTATTACCATAGAAGCGTTAGCAAACAAAGTAGATATTACCGAGCGATACCTATACAGAATTGAAAATGAGGGCAAAAAACCGAGTTTCGATGTCCTACATAAGCTCGTCCGGGAATTAAACATTTCTGCGGATTCGATTTTCTACCCTGAGAAGCCGTCCAAAGATTCCGAGGTAGAAAATCTCCTCCGTATGCTTTCAGCTTGCGATGAACGGTCGTTGGAAGTCATCAAAGCAACTGCGAAAGCTTTAATCAATACTGCACCCGAAAAGTAGCCGCAAGGCTGCTTTTCCTTTGTATGAAGAACAGAGCCGATAAACTTGTGATTGCTCACTTGTTCATCGGCTCTGCGTCTTATGCGTCTGGCTCTTTGATGACGGTTACTTGTAAATCTTTTGCCTTAATCAATGCTTCACGCTTACATTTCGGACAATATAGTGGGAAGTTTGTCAATTCTGTATCAGACCGTATCTTGATGCGGGTTTTGCTGCCACACATTGGACAGCACACCCATTCAATCAATCGCTTCACACTGCACCTCCTATTAAAACGAATTGCTCTCTCCGTGATGTTTGCAAATCTCTTTACAGATTTCCTCGACTTTTTGAGTGGACAGATGTACTTTGCTAAAAGTGCGTTTATACAATTCTATTTCCGTTTGCGTAAATTGGGGTGCCTTTTTCCCCTTAATGGTATGTGATAAATGCTGCATTTAGTTTTTCCGTCCTTTTCTCGTATCTGTATCGGGAGTATCTGCAATTTGCAGTTCTCCTTTTCGCAATTTCAAAATCACATCAGCTTGCTTTGCAAGCTCATTGGAGTGCGTAACGATAACCACGCATTTATTCATCTGGTGAGCACATTCTTTTAAAATCTTTGTGATTTCTGCCGCAGTATCTTCATCAAGGTTACCTGTCGGCTCGTCGGCAAGGATGACCTTTGCATCAGAAGCTAATGCACGGGCAATCGCTACACGCTGCTGCTGACCGCCAGAGAGTTTCAAAACATTTCGTTTGCTTTCTTCTTCGGTCAGTCCCACCCGCTCTAAAATAGGCTGTGGCGGCAGTTTAGAAGTCAGAGCCACATTCTCTTTTGGTGTAAGATAATCAATCAGATTGTAGCTCTGGAAGATAAAGGCTACATTGTTTTTGCGGTGCGTGGCAAGACCTACGGTATCAATGTCTTGCCCTTCAAAAAGGATTTGCCCCTCAAGCGGACTGTCTAATCCACCAAGCAGGGAAAGCAGCGTTGTCTTTCCGCAGCCACTCGGTCCAAGTATGGCGTACATTTTCCCTGCGTCCAATTCAGCACTCACGCCTTTTAACACATTTCGCTTGTTATCATAGGAGTAGCGAACTCCTTTTATCTCCATAATATTCATCGCTTTCTACCTCCTTAGCTCATCTTTGAAAGAATATCTCTCGGCTTCAAACGGAACACCGTCCACGATGCAAGCACTACTGCAATCGCAATAATGGCAATACCGATAAGATACACAGGCAATAGATACGCCGCTGAAATTTCAACATGAAGCGTTGCTGCACCTGTTGTTACTCTGGAAACCAAAAATTCACTTGCTTTTCCTGCAATCAAACTGCCGAAGAAAACAGAAGTTGCAAAGGCGACAATCGCAACGGTCACAGTTTCCACAAAGAATTGCCCGATAATGCTCGTCTTGTTTTTACCAATAGACAGGTAAACGCCAATCTCTTTTTTACGCCCTCTAATCCAAAGAGTTAAAAGAAGTGTCAGCACAAGAGAGCTTACAACGATGATAATCACGATAATGGTATTTACCAAGCTCTGCAAGGTTTCAAGCGGTGCTTGTACGACCTCATATTCATCGGTATCAATGCTCAGTTTCAAGGATTTTCCACGAAACTCTGGCAAGTCCTTTACTTTATCATAGACATTCTGGATGCTTACAGGGTCTTCCACATAAATATCAATCTGTGTATAACCATCTATCTTACGACCAAAGTTTTCAAACATTGTCGTGTAGTCCACATAGCCGCAGTTTGCGGGTATATCCGATACAGAAAAACCGCCGTTCCCAGAAGTACCCTCCGTACCGTCAAAAATACCAATAATTTTAAGCTCCACATTACTGTCGGAGTCCAGACAGTACATTGTCATCACATCACCCACAGACAGCTTATTGTAATCCGCAAGCTCTTTTGAAATCATCACGACATACTTATCTTCGGGGGTGATGTGTCTGCCGTCCACAAGGCTGTACTTTCCGCTTTCAAAATCAGAGCTTTTTTCAGAGGAAAGAGCTGCCGTATAAGCAGACGACTCTCCATAAGGGGTGTAGCTCAAATTAAACGCCGCAGGTAAATATTCAAAGTCCACACCTGCTCCCCAAAATCCTCTCGGATTGTCAGAGTTAAAATCTACAACGCCGTCCACCTTTGAAATGACATCTAAAATCTCTGCGGTAATGTAATCGCCATTATAGGTATAGGTCATACCGTATCCGTCTTGGCTCGAATCGTATTGGTTGATAGGGTCAATCTCCAAAAATAATTTACCGCCGATAGCTGTCTGCACATCCGCAGTCGCACCCTCGGACGCATCACGGATTGCCAGACCTGTCAGAAGAAAGGTCGAAATAATCGCCAATACCAAAAACAAAATCAATGTCTTTACTTTCTGCCGAAAGCAGTAAAGAAAAGCTCTTTTTACAAAATTCATTACGCATATCCTCCTTAGCTCATTTTTGTCAGTATCTCTCTTGGTTTCAGCTTCAAGATAGAAGCCGATGAGAGCAGTACGGAAAGCACAACTACGATAAGCTGGCATCCATATATCAGCAGGGTTTTTCCAATACCCAGAGTGAGGTAGCTGTCCATACTCACTGCATCACTCATTCCATTCTGTAATGCCGCAGCGTTGATAAAATTAGGCTGAAAATCCGCAAGCAGATGATTACCTAAGTTATGACTTATTCCAAAGCCCGCAGCATAGGAAAACAGGAATGCGGTGGCAGAGACACTCAATACTTCTAACAGAAACTGTTTTATGATTTCCCCTTTCGGGATACCTGCTCCTAAAAGGATGCCTGCTTCTGGTATGCGGCCTCTGATACGCAAAGTTAAATTCAAGGTCAAAATAGCGGCACTCACTATGGAAACACACGCCAACAAGATTTTTATTAAATCCCCTAAAGAAGTAAGACTATCGGAAATTTTGGAATACTGAAAATCATTCGTGCGGATAAAATGCGTTTTCCAATCAATTTCTTCTATCTGCTGCACCTTAGATACAATCTCATCCAGTGTCTTTGGGTCGGTCACATAAAAACCGACCTCACCTGTATAAACAGACGGTTCGCTTTCAGCAAGCTGTGTCAAAACATCAATACTTGCGTAAATACGATTTTCTTGTCTGCCTGCGGTTGCTGTTACATTCGCATCAGCTTCCAGAATATCGTATATTCCAACAATCGTTACAACTGTCTCTTTTCTTTCCCCAGACCACACATCAATGTACTCGCCGTCAGCTTCTCCAAGCTCGGACGATGACAAGACAATTTTATCCCCAACAGACAAGCCATTTACAGCCGCCACCTCAGAGCTTATCAAAACGGCGTTCGTATCTGTTTCAGTAATGTGTCTGCCTGCGGCAAGAGCCAGTACCTCGTCTACAAAATCTGTTTCCAAAGCGGAATAGCGAAGTGCTGTAACAGCCCCCATATTGTTATCCTCGGCGTGTTTCTCTCCGTGGATAAAGGCAATGGGATTGCCTTTGGTAAGCTGTTCGCCTTTGGCATATCCATAATTGATAGGATTGTAGTACGCAATATTGCCGCAGTTTTGTATCCGCTTTAGGTCATTTTACAAGGAACTACACGCAGACCGTGAAACGGGCTGCTGACAACAAACAGGCGCTATGCTCCCG
>NZ_QWLE01000069.1:0-9361 GCF_009917365.1 Neglectibacter sp. X4
GCTGTCTATGGCTTCCGACGCAGCGAGGTGCTGGGCCTGAAGTGGGAGCATATCGACTTTGAGAACCGCACCATAACGGTCACGGAAACCCTCCAGCAAGGCGCAAACGGCGATTATGTGGACACACCCAAGACCAACAGCAGCTACCGCACCCTGCCTATGACGGACAGCGTGTACAGTCTGCTAAAGGGGCAGAAACATCGCCAGGAGCGCCTGCAAGGGGCTTTGGGTGCCGGGTACATACAAAATGACTATGTGTGTACTTGGCCTGATGGGAACGTGATCTCGCCTAACTACCTGACCCGGACTTTCCACAACGTCATCGTCAAGAGCAGCCTGCCGAACATACGCCTGCATGACCTCCGTCACAGCGCGGCGTCAAATCTGCTGAATATGGGCTTTTCCATCGTCCAGGTGCAGCAGTGGCTGGGCCACGGCAGTGCCTCCACCACGTTGAATTTTTATGCCCATGTCGATAAAAATTCCAAACTGGATATGGCGGCAGCTATGGAAAAAGCGCTGAAACAACCACATGCGACGCCAGAGGGGTGATAGAAAATTGATAGAAAGCCCCCAAACTGCTGATAGAAAGAAAAAAGAAAAAGCCCGGAACCCGCATGATTCCTGGCTTTTTTGGCAGGGGCAGAAGGATTCGAACCCTCGGCACGCGGTTTTGGAGTGGATGCGGAAAAGGCATCAGCGGACATACAACAGCCAGTTTTCCGCATCGTTGAGCCACAAGTTTCTCAAAAGCACACGCCCCAAAAGATTTTGATGCTTTATTGATGATATTCGAAATTTTCAGCCCAGAAACCAGACGGTTTTTACCCCTTGAGTAGAGGTGAATATAGTTGTTAAGGCCTCCAGCGTTGCAATGGTAACATGGAAATAAAGATTTGTCAAGTCAGCAAGGCCCTCAAAATCTGCGCCGCTTAACAAAGAAGAACGGATTTTGGAAGAAAATACAGAAAGTAATCTACACTTTCAGAAACTGGCAATACCCAACAATATTGAATATCATCCCCCACAAAAGCAGCACTTGAAAAAGGCCAAAACAATCTGCTTTTCTGTCCAAATCCACACGGCACACCGCGGCAAAAACTGCCGGAAGGACATCGATTACATACCGGTTCCCATAGTGGTATCCGCCCAGGGTTTTATGGCTTACAAGCAGAAGTATGTGGACAGCTACGCAGGAAACCGTCAGCAGGTTGCATGGTGTGAGCGCTCTGGTTTTAATGGAACCGACCCCCCACCATAGCAGGATCGGAAAGCAAAGGAAGATGTTCATCCCATTAAATTCGGGAATGCTCATTTTCGTTTCAAAATGGAAGCCGGGCAGCCTGACCAAGTTATATAAATTTTGCGAAATGTAGCTATAATGGAATTGCCCATGCTCGGAATTGGTGAACTCCGGCAGGTAGTTATGCCCGAATTCCAGGATATTCCCAAACCTGAAATAATTCAAGAGCGCATAGGACATTGCCAGCAAAACAGCGGGAATAAAGACATAGGCTTTTACCAACAAATAATCCTTCAGCGCAGTCTCCTCCGGCTGCGAATCGTGGATGTAAATATAGATTATCAAGGGCAGGTATATGACTTGAAACGGGCGGCATCCCGACGCGCAGCACAACAAAAACAGGGACAGCCCTTTCCGTCCTTTTTTCGCATAATACAGGCTCATGAGCGAAAAGGTGAGCGCCATATTTTGCGCAATGAACCACACGCCGTTTGTGAGCGCAATGGGAAACACAGCGTTGCCTGCGTACAGGAAAACAGGCAGCATGGCGGCATATCGTTCGCTTACGTTATATTCCGCCGCTATGAGGGCACAATAGCTCACCCCAGCAAGGGCCACCAGGACATTCAGTAGGCTCTCTGGATTGTTTTCCCCGAAAATCAGCACAAAGGGCAGGAACACATAGGAGGGGAAGGGCGGGAAACTCACGTAATATTTCCCCTCAAAAATGGCCAGCTCCAGCCACGCATAGTCTTGCCCCAAATCCAATCTTCCGCTAAGCCATGCGATGCACTGCTTTGTGTAGGAGTTGTACGGGTTCTTCGACAGGATTCCATCGCAATATAAATACAGGATGATATAGATTCCCAGCACGGCCAGCAGCGGGTACGCAACAGTTCGGATTTTTGCAATCCCCCTACCCACGCGGCACCCCACTGGTAACAGGCATCTCCGGCTGAGGTGCCTGCGCCTGCAAACGGGCATACTCTGTTATGGACTGATGCGTAAACCCTTCTTCCAGATAGCTGTCGGTAACGCGCACGTTGCCTGTTTCCAAATCAACGGTGAATTCGCCAAAGGCCGCAGACCCGGCGGCGCGGTCGGCAGGCGGCTCTTTATAGACTGTAATGACGACCGTTTTCGTGCCCTCCGGCGGGCCAACGAAGGTGCACTCCTGCAAGGCGGTGTCTCCGAAGGAGTAGCGGCCGTCGCCGAAATCGCCGCCGCCGTTTTCATGGGTGTCCTCGCCCAAATCCAACCCGCCGTCTGTGCGCGCATGGGCATAGACTCCTGCAATATCAAAATAATGATAGGCCAGAGTAACACTCAGTTTGCTGGGGGAGCAGCCCCAGTTTTGCAGCTCCAGACCGCCGATTTCGACGTTTTGCACCTGTTCCTGCTGGTTATAGCGGGTGTTCATCGCCATGTCAAAGCAAAGGGAAACCGGGTCGGTAGAAAGAACCTGTCCGCGCCCGTAGAGGTTCCCCATAAACGCCTCTACCTGAATGGTTTCCTCTGTCCCCATCCCTTCCGGCAGATTGACCCGGATGGCGTTGCTCTCAAAATAGGAGCCCTTGCGGGTGAAAACCGGCAAGTCATATCCGGGCGCGCCTTTCCCATTGATAGAAATGCTCCAACCGGGAGCGTCGTGCCCTTCGACCGCTTCTTCTGTATAGAGTGTCTCCATTTTCAGCAGCTTTGTGTCCTTGACCTGCAAACGGAGGGCAAAGAACACGTAGTCCCCGTCGCAGTAAGCCTCTGTGACTGTAGCCTCATACTGGTCATTGCCGGCGCTTACGCCGATGCCCTGCACCACGCCCTCGTAACTAGGCGCGTTGGAGCCTATGGAGTTCAGCTGCCGGAATATTTCTCCAACCAGCGGCAGGCTCTCGGCAAAGGCCGGGAACGCAGCGTTGATGGAAAACAGCACCGCTACCACAAACAGGAAAGCCGCAGCCAAAGCGCCCGCCTTTTTCAACCATATAATATGGGCTGGTTTTCTTTCAAGAGGCTTATTTGCCTCCTCAACAAACGCCGGGTCGATATAGGTGATGCCCTCGAACAGACGGGTTTTATCGATTTCACACATAAAAATTCCCCTCCCTTTCCAAAAACGTCTTGAGACCCTGCCGCAATCGGTACATTTTCTGCGCCAGCTTTTTAGCCGGGATGCCCGATTCCTCCGCCAGCTCCTTTAAGGGGATATCGTACCAGTACCGGCGCACAAACAGCACCCGGTCGTCGCGGGCAAGCCCTTGCAGCCACTTGTCTATGATTCGCCCCAATTCCGCGCTTTCAATTTCCCTCTCCACCCGGACGGGGGACGGCACCGCTTCTTCCAGCTCGCTTAGGGTCTGTTCAAGGCCGCTGTATCGCTTTTGTCGGTGGTTTTTGCGCCACAGGCTTATGGAAATGTTCCGCACGATCCTGCCCAACCAAGGGCGCAGTTTTTCAGGCCGCTCCGGCGGGATTAAATTCCACGCCTGAAAAAACGTCTCGTTGACGCACTCTTTGGCGTCTTCCCCGTCCGATAAAAGACGCATCGCCACTGTCAGGCAGAACGCGCCATATTTGCACTCGGTCTGTGCAAGGGCAGTCTCGTCCCGCTGCCAGTACAGTTCGACAATTTGCTGGTCGTCCATCTGCGCCCTCCTTCCCTTACGAATCTTCGAATTGGCGGATTCTCCCTGCCACCAGTACAGTCCGGCAATTTGTGGATTGTCCATCTGAACCCTCCCTCTCTGACAGATTTTTGAAGGCCCTCTATATATTAACTCGTCGTTTTGGGGAGGATATTGTTCGCAGGGAGAGTTTTTTTCCAAAAACCCGTACTGCCGTATAAAGAGAGGCAGGCTCAAATTGGGACAGAAAGATGTGTCGGATAAAACAGCAGGATAAATGCAAGCGCACTGCACACCGGCAACGTCGTGAACCTCAAGATCTGCGCCGCTAAACAAAGAGAAGCCAGCCTAAAGCCCAGCCAGCTTCTCCCGCAATTCGCTATCCGACAGCTTACCTTGTTCTGCCAACTCCTTCCATTCCTGAGCCTGCGCCACCTTCTTGTTCCACTCATCATTTGAGATTTTCTTGCGGTTCTTCCGCACCTTCAATCGGTTATAAGCCTTCCGATATTCCCGCTGTGCCGGGGTCTCGGAGGCTTTTTCTTTCTCGGCTTTATTGTGAGCGCCTACCTTACGACAGGTGCGGGAAGTCTCACCGGGAGCAATGTTGTTGCAATAGCAGGTGTTGTAGCCAGCAGTCAACAGAAAATACTTGCCGCAGTTGTGGCAGCGGCGTGGGCAGTTCCCGTGAATCAGGCCACGATAAAAATCAGCATAGAGGAAGCTGACCAGGCTGTTGAATTGCAGCTTTTCTGCAATCACAGGCCGATGTGTCTCATCCAAGTTGTTCACGGGCACAAACTCAATAGCCACCTCTGTGCTCACTTCCCAATCTGCATCAGGCGAAAAGATGGGCGCCTTTTTCAATGCGTCCATGTACCAGTGGGTGAACGCAAAGCCGTATGCGTCCTTGGTTCTCTTACCCAGCGGCTCAAAATAGAGGGTGAGCGTTGCATCCACCTGATTCAAAAAGACCAGTAGGTTTTGTGAAAGTCCGCCCATCATGTCCAGAAACCAGTCAATATGCTTGCGGCCACCCGTGCCTGGAGTGGTGGCTTCCTGCCATTTTTCAGAATCGCTTACCAGCACGGGGAACAGATGATAGGCTGTCCTTATGTCCAAACTTATGTCGCGGTAAGGCGGCAGCTCAAGCAGCAAATCCCAAACCGCATTAAGCCTCTCCTGCACATTAAGAGCGGCTTTTTCATTTTTGCTTTCGAGCATTTCACGGGCGGCAGGCACAAAGTTGTCCGTACACTTCTGCAACTCGACAAACCATTCGTCTTTCAAATTCAGTAATTCCGTGGTGATTTCTCCCAGCGGGTAAGTGCGCCTGCCAGCAATCAGCTTGTCGCCCGAAAAGAATATTGAGAACCTGTCAAAGCAATCCATGGCCCCTCCTGTTACCGATACGAAATTTGCATTTACCCATCATGGCCGTTAGCTATTGAAAAACCGAGTAAGCTCTGCTAGACTATTGTAACAGACAAAGGAGAATCTGTCAAATAGAATTAGGAAGTGTGTTTGATGGAATGCTACGAATTTAAGAATAAGGATAAGCCTAAAAACTTTTTCCCTCTACCCAATGCTGTGTTTTACTTAGGGCTTAGTACGGGCGCACTTGCCGTGTATGCCTATCTTCTTTTTTGCGAAGATAGGAAAACGCACAAGTGCTACCCCAGCTATAAAGCCATCGGCAGAGCCGTTGAGATGAGCGTGAACACAGTTCGGAAGTATGTATCTGAGCTACTGGAGAAAGAGTTAATCGAGGTGGAGCCGACAAAGGTTTACACAAAGACAGGCCGGGTCTGGAACGGAAACCTGATGTATAGGATTTTGCCAATCCAGCAAGCAGTGGACTGCTACAACGAAAGCCAGCTGTGGGGCTTTTGAGGGCTATGCTGGGCAGGTAAGTGAGACACCAAGGGTGGAGTACAAGCTGAGGGAGCCAGGACACCCTGTAGGCGATTTTGGAAGAAGTTACCGGGCGAAACCTATTTTTCATTTGAAGCAGAAATTTCCCGGTTGCCAGTGCGGCTTGGCAGAAGAAAATCCTGCCTTTTAGGCAGGCAAGCATAGCACCCGGCTATACGCCGGTCGCAGGAGCCGGGTAATCCCGGCCCCTCCCCCCGCCCCCTAAAGGGGGAGTTTTAAGGACAAGGACTCATAAAAGGAGAGCGAGATTGAAGGGAAAAACGAAAACAGAAATTATCACAGCAAGGCTTACGCCGAGTGAAAAATCAGCTATACAAAAGCGAGCGCGGAAGGCTGGAATGACGGTAACTGCCTACCTTGTCCAGTGTGGACTTGGCAAAAAAATTGTACAGGTAGATGGTCTACAAGAAGTTTTGTCTGAACTGAAAGCACAGGGCAGAAACATCAATCAACTGGCTGTGCTGGCGAACATGGGCAGAATCAGTAGCTTGCAAATAGAAGATTTATTGAATGCTTACACCAAAGTTTATTCTGCTTTGGAAAAGATTGCAAGAGAGGTGAGGTAGTATGGCGACGTTTGTAGCAATCCGAAACAAGAAGCAGACAGTAGGTGCTCTGGCAGGAGTGCTGAAATATGTGGCTCAAGAACGCAAAACCAGACAGGGAGATTTGAAATTTGTATCAGGTTATAATTGCGTGCCCCAGTGCGCTTACATAGAAATGCTTACTACTAAAAGGCAGTTTCGCAAGACTGATGGGCGGCAATTTTACCACTTTGTACAATCCTTTTCCGATGACGATTTCTTGACGCCACAGGAGGCCAACGCCATAGGTTTGGAGTTTGCAGAGCGGGAATTTTCTGATTTCGAGGTGATGATTGCCACTCACCTCGACACGGGCCATCTACATAATCACTTGGTAGTGAATTCTGTTAGCTGTGTCGACGGCAGGAAACTTCATCAGAACGCCGCAGACTTGCAGGCTCACCGAAATGAAACGATTTGATTTGTCAACGGCACGGACTTTCTGTTCTGAAAAAAGCGAAAAGACATGAGTCGAAAAAGAGCATAAAACCCGGAGAATATCAAGCTGGCTTGCGGGGTGAGAACTGGAAACTGGATTTACTCCTCGCCATCAACGAGGCTTTGGAGTACGCAGACGATCGGGAGTCCTTCATCGAAAATATGGAGCAGGAGGGGTATCAAGTCCTGTGGACTGATACTCGAAATCACATTACGTTTATCACACCGGAGGGCCGACGTTGCCGCGACAGCAGTTTGCACGACGAGACTTTCCACAAACAGAACCTGGAAATGCTGTTTCTTTACCGCCAAGCCTTTGGATTCTCTCCAGCCACTGAGGAACCAGAGGAAGGATGGCTTGGCGAGTTGGCAGAAGATGCTGTTCGCTTCGGCAGATACTTAGAGCAGGCGTTTGACACGCCAGACTTGCCGCCCATTCCCACTTGGTCAGAGAGCAAGCAGCGCAGCCGCGAGGCGCTGAAGAAACTGGCGCATGGGCAGAAACTCACTAACGAGGAAAGCTATGGGTACGATTTTGGCTGGTAAAACCGGGCGCAGATTTTGCGCCGCTAAACAAAGAAAAGCCCAGAAATTTCTCTGGACATAGCTCAGCACTATGTGGTAGTGTTGGTGGTTAAAGAAGGGAGGCCCGCATATGGCACAAAAGAAATTACTCACAAACGGCAAGGCTTTCAAGCGCTCAGACAACCGCTGGGGCGGTACCGTCTGGTATATGGACGAAAAGGGAGAGCGTAAACGAAAATGCTTCTCAGGAACCACTAAGGCTGAAGTTACCAAGAAAATGACAAATTACGTTGTTGCTTTCAACGAGCAACTGTTTGCATCCGATGAATCCCAGCAAACACTTCGGGAGAGCATGACGCACTGGCTCCATGTGTTCAAGTTTCCTTCGGTAGAGCGTACCACTTACGATAGATGTGAATGTACAGTAGAGCATCAAATCTTTCCTCTGCTTGGAGAAAAGGTAGTAGGCGATATCACCGCCGCTGACCTCAAGGAAGTGCTGAATTATTGGATGAACCAGGGCTACGCTTACACTACAGTCAAGAAAGTATACATCGTCCTCAACGAATACTTCCGCTACCTGACCCAGCAGGAAATCCTTGCCAAGAACCCCATGAACAGTGTCCCCATGATAAAGAAGTCAAACTTCATGGCGGCACAAAACAAAGAGGATCTACCTACGCAGGAAACGGTCACGGTGTTCACGCCGGAGGAAATCGAGAAATTCAAGGCCGAGGCGTTCAGCAAGTTCAGTAACGGCAAGCCGAAATACCAGCAACCAGCGGCCTACATCCTCATGCTGAACACCGGCCTACGCACAGGTGAGTTGCTGGGCCTGCTCAACAGCGACATCAACCTGGAGGGCAAATACCTGGAGGTACGCCAGAACGTGAAAGAGGTGTGCAGGCGCAAGGGGACGGATTACGTTCCCGGCAGAGAGGTAAAAGTCGGCAAAACCAAAACAGCCACCAGTAAGCGTCGTGTGCCCCTAAATGGGGCCGCAGAGCAGGCGGTAAGGGAGTTACGCCAGGAGCGCGATTTCGGCCCCACAACGCCCCTCGTGAGCGACGAGAAGGGCGACTACACCCGACCGGTCAACTTCCGCAAGAGGTACTACCGAATTCTCAGGGCAGCGGGGATAGAGCAGAAAGGTCTCCACAGCCTAAGACATCATTTCGCCACCCAACTGATAAACGGTGTGAAACAGCCAGACGGCACAATTCTCGCCTTATCGCCCCGCCAAGTGGCCGACCTCCTGGGCCACAGCACTTCGCAGATAACCGAAATGTACTATGTCAAGAAAGATACCGCCCGCCTACAAGGAATCACAGACGGGTTCAATTTTTGACAGGGGACAGTGAAACAGGAGAGGGCACCCCGAAATTTTGATGATTTATTGATGATGTGCCAGACGGAAAGGTTAGAAACGGATGCGACCAGATGCGAAAAAACAGCAAAATGCACGCCATAGTGAGCGACTCCAAAGACCGCATACCACCACCCCAAAACACGAGAAAAGCCCGGGATTCCAAGGAATTCCGGGCCATGTCTGTGGCAGGGGCAGAAGGACTTGAACCCTCGGCACGCGGTTTTGGAGACCGCTGCTCTACCAGCTGAGCTATACCCCTATCTGACTACTTCATTATTCTATCACTTCTGGGTTCTGCTGTCAACTGTTTTTTTGTAGTGAAGAAGCATTGGCGGATGTCATAATTGTTTTAGACACTTTGAGAAAGGCGTCTAAAACAATTTTTTATTTACAGGCAGTGTGAGAGGCAGACAAAACCAACAGAAAATGGATTGCACAGAAAGATCTGTTTCAGGCTAGCAGGTGAATATCCCACACATGGGTAAAACTTCCGAAATTTGGGGCAGGGGCTAAGTTTGCGGAGGGAATCGCAGGATTGTTTTAGACACTTTCCGGAAAGGGAGAGGGAGCGGTATGAAGCAGTATTTCATGGAGTACGAGAGCGACAGGAAGGTATGCGGCGGGTATTCCCACGTCTGGGGCTTTG
>NZ_QWLE01000070.1:0-8901 GCF_009917365.1 Neglectibacter sp. X4
CACTAAAATCTATCAGTGTATTCAACGTACTGATTATTCCGTCTAATTCAAGTCCACTTTTCGGCTGTTCATCATTTGGTGCTTGATTTAACCTTTCCTGCAACTGTTGGATTTCGGCATCAATAGGTTTCCGCATGGTCTGATATTCTTCTTTTGACAACTCACCGTCCGCCCTCATAGCAATAAGATTTGTCAAGCGAGTTTGTGCCTTGTCGATTTTCGCTTTGATGGACACCGCATCATGTTGATTTTCGCTAAGCCTTTCGTCTTTGTAATAACGCTTAATAAGGTCTACCGCAATAATAACCGATGCCTTTCTGTCTTGCCAGAGATGCTCTAACAATTCTTTCGCCATAAAATCAAGTTTCCAATCGGTTATCATCTTAATGTCGCAATATCCTTCCGTATCTAAACCAAGAGCTTCCCGCTTTTTCTTATTTCCATTGTTTATCTGATTGTAACATTGATAACCATAAGAAATTTTACCATCCAGCTTTGTATGCCATTTATCTTTTCGGAAAGATGAGCCGCAGGAACAACGCAGCTTGTTTACCCATATATCTTTGGAATCACGTTTGCTATGCGTTGTCTTTGTTGTTGACACTACGGACGGCTTCATCCTGCTTTCCCTTATCTTCTGGGCTTTGTCCCATACCTCCTGCGAAACAATGGCAGGGAAATCGCCCTCTACATATTCATAAGTGGACATATCCAGATTGTTAATCCTCTTTTGCTCCAAAAAATTGTTGCTTCTTGACTTGTTATAGCATTTCATTCCTGTATAGGTGGCATTTTTAATCGCCCGCATAATATTAGATACGTTCCATTTTACAATTCCTGATGCCGTTTTCCTTTTTTGCTCTGTCAGCATTTTTGCAATTCTCATTGAACCATAACCTTGCAGATACAAGTCAAATATAATCCTAACCGTTTCTGCCTGCTCTTCATTGATGATATAGGTATCTCCTACACGGTCATATCCTAAAATGTTTCCATTCCCGTAAAGCACACCATTATCACGGCTGATTTTCTGACCTGCTTTCACACGTTCGGAAGTCTTGCGGCTTTCCTCCTGTGCCAATGTTGCCATAAGAGAAAGACGCAACTCTCCGTCACCGTCCATCGTCCAGATATTATCATCAATAAAAAATACCTCAACGCCAATACCCTTTAATTCTCTTGTCACTACAAGAGTGTCCACGACATTCCGAGCGAAACGGCAAACCTCCCTTGTTACAATCAAGTCGAATTTACCGTTTCTGGCATCTTCAATCATACGCAAAAATGCAGGGCGTTTTTTCGCCTGTGTTCCAGTGATACCCTCATCAATATACCGTTCGCAGACAGACCAGTTCGGATGATATTTTACTTGGTTGTCGTACCACTGCAACTGGTTTTCAAGTGCGGACAACTGTGCTTCGTGTTCCGTAGAAACACGACCGTAAATAGCAACTTTCCTTTCCCGATTTCTGTCAAATAGCGCATAATCCGTGAGCTTAAATCTGTAATTGTATTCGTTTACTGATGTATTCATTAAGCATACCTCCTTTAACTAAACACCATTCTATCCTTTTTTAAGCCGCTTGTGAAATGTGCGAATTTGAGTGTTTCACAATATTTGTATATGTGGCTTGGTTTATCAATCCTTTTTCAAGGAGTATCTCAATAAGTTTAAGAGCGGCGGAATAATCATCAATTTTTATCTCTTTCATCGCTACCTCCCCTCAGAGAAATACTAATGGCAAGAGCCTTGTCAACCCTTGCCATTATGTCCGTGGGCATTGTACCCATATGCTGTTTTAACCTCTGTTTGTCAATCGTCCTTATCTGCTCAAGCAGGATAATGGAGTCCTTATCAAGCCCTTTGTAATCTTTCACGGCAGTATGTGTC
Source organism: Neglectibacter sp. X4 (assembly GCF_009917365.1). Classification (NCBI taxonomy): domain Bacteria; kingdom Bacillati; phylum Bacillota; class Clostridia; order Eubacteriales; family Oscillospiraceae; genus Neglectibacter; species Neglectibacter sp. X4. The sequence goes on from NZ_QWLE01000070.1 coordinate 1,892, forward strand.
GGCAGCTTCGCTTTTGTCTGCACTCGGCTCGTAATGGCAGCGATAATGACTGTCGGGCTGTGCCTGTTTCCTATATTATTGGAAATGATAAGTACGGGTCGTGTGCCGCCCTGCTCCGAACCGACAACGGGATTAAGCTCTGCGTAGTAAATGTCGCCACGCCTAATTGTTCTTTCCATATTCTTTATAACCTCCATCTGGATTTAGGCAGGAATACCCTGCCTATGTAGTAGTCAGATACAAGGGAGTATTTAAGGTCGGGAGAGCATAAAACAAACTCTGTTTTCATTGACCGCCCTGCATCTGGCTTTATGATAAAAGGCATTTTCTATTTGTCCCCGACACCCCGAAAATGCTGATGCGTATAACGCAAGGGAAGTCACCAAACGGTCAGCAGCGTACTGACGCCACGGGAGTTGCACCCCAACTGTCGGTCTGACAGAGCCGCCCCCATTGCCTGCGGCGGACTGGTTACCGCTCGGACTGTGGCTGGACGGGAGTATCATTGTCCTCTTTGTGGGTCTTGGCGGAATCGGGAGCTGCCCGATATTTTCAGTCGGTATTTTCCGCTTGCCGTCTTTCGGCGGGTCATGGCGTACCGCTGCACACGCTTATGCTTATTACAGCCACAAAGAGAATGTATTTGGTGAATGGTTATTCGGTTTTCAAAGAGCCGTCCCGTTTTCGCCATACATAGGAAAACTGGGTGAGAGTTTTTTGTCCTCTCACCTAGTAGCCGATGGGAAACCCCGAAATATTAGATGGTTATAAAATATTTTTTAATTTTTCTCTGAGATGCCAGACACGGAAGTTGACTGCGCTTACAGATAAGCCGCATTTCTCTGAAATCTCCATGCTGCTGTAACCATCCATTTTCCATAAGGCAATCTGGATGATAAGCCTGTCCACCTTAATCAAGACCTGATATAGCCGCTGGTTTTCAATGCTGTCCAAAAATTCCTCAACTGTTTTTACTTCGGGCTGTGCCGTGTCCTCTGCAACTTCCTCAAGGTATGTACCCGTATCCTGCAATTTCTCATAGTACCGTCTGTCGGAATTGAATACCGCCCAATCATGGACACGGAGCTTTTCAATATCGCCCTCGCTGACACCCAAGCTTTTAAGCTGCTTTTCTTCGGCTTCTTTCCATAGCCGCCATTTTCTTTCTTTCTTCTCTGGCTTTGTTGTACGCCATAATCCGTTACCTCCAATCTGAATTTTTTTGAATAATCCAGATTGGCAGGCGGTGAACGGCATCCAACGCCAGAAATAGCCTTACGGCGTGTTCCAACAAAAAACGACAAAAGAAAAACCGTAAGGGCTGTCGCACCTTTACGGTTTATAGGTATTTTGGTTCTTATATGTAGAAATTTGACTTCTACTTCTTGGGTAGAAATCCCCCTTGCACTGACAAGGATTTTTTTGACAGGCTGTCCACCCATCCCCGATATGATATATGTAAATGGAACTTGCTATTTGCAGGCAATAAAAATCCCTCCAAACTTGAAACAGATTTGGAGAGAAAAACTATTTTGCATGAAAATACAACCCGCCAAAACGCTGTTTTTTTATTTGACGAGTTATAAATCCAATCAAAAATCTTATTCTAAACTTCCTGCTGTGCCTATAAGAAAATGCTATCTTCCGCTATTATTTTTTTATTGATACTCTGCCTAAACGACTTCCTAATTGGCTTAAAATCTCATTTGATATAGTGTTTATACTATCTGCAAGGTCAGCAGCCATGATTTCACTGTTTCTGCTTTTCCCAATAAATATGGCTTCATCCCCGCAAGACACGCCCTTAATATCTGTCACATCTACCATTAGCTGATCCATACAAACACGACCGACAATGGCTGCTTTCTGCCCGTTTATCAAAGCAAATCCCTTATTCGACAATTCACGGGGAATCCCATCTGCATATCCGACTGCAACAGTAGCAATCTGCATTTCTTTTCCAGCCTTATAAATCAGACCATAGCCGAGTGCTTCGCCTTTATGTAATCGCTTTACACACGCAATTCTGGCTTTTAATGATAAAACTGGTTTCAATTTTGTATTAGAAATAATTCTATCTTTCGGAGAGCTTAATACACCATAAAGTGCGATTCCTAAACGTGCATAGTCAAACTTTAAAGCGGGGTAATTCAGTACGCCATAACTTCCTTGTATGTGCGTTTTAAAATGATGTATTCCCTTTCTATGCAGAAAGTTTATTACCATATTAAATTCCTCAATTTGTTTCAGAGTAATATCCCGTTCCGCATCACTAGCTCCATCTGACATACACAAGTGGGAATATACGCCTGTTATCTTCAGATTATCAAACTCCCAGATTTTACAAATCTCCTTTATATTTTCGCTTCTTTCCCCTAAGCGATGCATACCCGTATCTATTCCAATGTGGACAAAGATGGCTTGTCCAAAATCATTCAGCAGTTTTGCGTAGGGATAATCAACTACGGTTTGTGTAAGATTGTACTTCACCAAATCAGAAAACTGATTTGGCGAGGTATATCCCAAAATCAAAATCTGCCCTAAAATCCCTGCTTTTCTAAGCTCAACCGCTTCATTTACTGATGCCACACAAAAATCTTTAATTTCCAAATCCTGCAATGCTTTTGCAATGAGGACAGCACCATGTCCATAGGCATTTGCTTTAACGGCGGGCATAATCGCACACTTAGGAGAAAGTATTTTTCTGAATTGCCTTATATTGTAAGCCAGATTGTCTATATCCAGTTCAATCCACGCCCTACCTTTTTGATACATTTCTACCTCCCCTTTCAAAAAACATTTGAATCATAAACATGGCTGCCAATGACAATAGACAGACCGAAATATATTGTAAAAAAGAATTGTCCACAAGTATTTTTGTAAGTCCTGTCACTTTAGCGATTAACCGTTGGGCAACAATTACCGCAGGATGAATAATATACAGCACCATTGAACCATTTCGTATCCAAGCGGGAGCTTTCCCAGAAACTTTAAGCAGTAATTGAAACAAAAAATACATCACTGGCAGCAAAAAGAAATACATACTATTATGCTTTTGGATATGGAAAGAATAAGTAATCCATCCCTCTAAAAGCATAAGTAACGATGCTAATGCAAGTCCCCATTTACATACCTGTTCCCCACAATGAAATTCGGGAACAGCCAGCAGCATACCGAGCAGGATATAAATTGGCGCAAAGAAAATACCGTTTCTTGTATAACTGCTGACATAGAAAATGCCAGTATATAACGTGCGTAGTAAAGGCACGTTTTCTATAAGACCATAATAAGAATCACCAAATACTCCTATCACATAAGCAATGAGCGAAAAGTAAACTGCTGTCTGAACTGATTTTTTTGTTAGACACGCAAGAAGTACACACCCAATAATTGCGGCGGGAAAATACCACAAATGATAGAACGTGCCATCAAAAAGAAGCTGCTTTATAAACTCCAAGATAGATTTTGGCATATTCCCAGAATATATTGAAATAGGTATATAAACAGCGGTCACAATGAGGTACAGCCTTATATTTTTAACAAGGTATTTACGGAGAGGATATTTCTTTTTAAAATTGCTAAGCACATAGGGAGCTAATACAAAATATCCTGTCGTCATAAAGAAAAATGGAACAGCAATTCTCCCAATACAATAGGTAATTAAATAATCAATTCCCTCACTCCAGACTGACAATGGCGATATATGAATTGCAATTACCATGAAAGCAGCCACTAAGCGGAAATAATCTATTCCTGCAAATGTTTTATGACGCATAATATTCCCTCCATCTACTTAAAATAGCCCCTCCCTCGTTTGTACCCGAAATCATATACGGCGACATCTCCGATACATCAAGTTTTATAGAGTGACCGCCATCTAAAAAAACATACGAAATTTCGATTTTGTCCGCTTTAGAACTGTTATAAATATAAGGATGCCTTAAATCGGTAGTTTCCTTTAAAAAGCAAATGTATTCTTCTAAAGCCATATCCTTTTCTGCCATAATGACAGAATGGGGATAACCCACATAGCGAAAATGCCACGGTTCTGCTCCAATACCCGTTATCTGTTCTTTCCCAGACACATACCTTTCAACAAAACCAAATCGGGGAGCGGTCGCTCTGAACTCCCCACAAATCCCCGTATATGGAAAATGCGGGCAGATATAGTCAATCTGTTCCTTGTTCTCTGCAAGGTCTATGGCAAGTCCTGTCTGATGCTCGCTATGTCTGGGTACTGCCACATATTTTTTTGTGAAATCAAGACCGCTTTTGGCTAACGTATCATTCCATATTTTTTCCTGTTCTTCCTGTGTGCGGAAACCGCTTACAGCTACAATTTCATTTTTGCAATGAATTTTTGCTAATATTAGCTGTAATAAATTAGCCGCCTGCTCATTCATCTGTATTTCTGGTTGTTCCTTAATTGCTGGCTGCATATCTTTCATACACGGGAACTTCATAAGCGGATAATCTGGCGTTACAAGTATTAAGTTCCCATGATAAGTGTTGTCTTTTGTTAATTCAATCTGTGTCACTTCGATACCCCCATTTCAATCAAGCGTCCGATTACTTCATCAAATGGCAGACCTGCTTCTTTTAACATATTGGGATAACGGCTATGCTCCGTAAAGCCGGGAATTGTGTTTACTTCATTAAAATAAATTTCCCCTGCGGGAGTCAAAAACATATCCACCCTTGCAAAACAGCAGCAACTTAATGCTTTGTAAATTTCAAGAGCTGTTTCTTTAATTTCTTTTGCCTTTTGTGGAGAAATACGTGCAGGTACATGAATACTGGAAGTTTTCAATGTATATTTCTCTGTGTAATCAAAAAATCCATCCGACAATTCAATTTCATCAACTTCACCCACAATCAAATCGGAATCCTTGTTCCCCAAAACTGCACATCCAACCTCAAAACCATCAACCATTTCTTCCAGAATAACGGTAGAATCATGCTCAAAGGCACTCTCGATTGCTAAAAGCAAATCCTGTTCATGTAAGACTTTTGAAATCCCAAACGATGAACCAGACCGTACAGGCTTTACGAATAAAGGATAACCAAGCTCTAGGGCTTTTTTCTGAACCATTTCCTCTGAATAATTTGTCTTAATAGTAAAAGACCGTGCAGCTTTTATTCCGTTCATTTCTACGATACGGTGAGCCAGTTCTTTATCCATACATAAAGCGGAAGATAATAAACCACATCCGATAACAGGAATCCCCATCAAATCCAGAACCCCTTGAATTGTTCCATCTTCTCCGTTCTTTCCATGTAAAACTGGCAATGCAGCATCGAATGAAATTATCTCTAAATGATGATTGTCCAAATAACACAACCCGTGAACTGTTCTGTCAAAAGACGGAAATACTGGCGTACAGTTTTCTTCTGACTGCCAATTATCCTCCTTTATCTTTTCCAGTTCCCCTTGATACCAGTACCATTTGCCAGAGTGAGGGGCAATGCCTATTAAGATTGGTACATATTTCTTTGTGTCAATACACTTAATTACCGCATATGCCGACTGTAACGAAACTGCATATTCCGTGGAGCAGCCGCCAAAAAAACAGCAACTTTCTTTTGTTGATTCATTATGAAGTCCTCCTTTTTCATACAAAGCAAATAGCTTCTATTCAGTATTCATTCTACTGAACAGAAGCTATCCATACTTTAATATTCAATTTTCTAATTCCCAAGAAAATGCTAAGAGAGCCTATATATTTTACTAATGTGTTACAGGTAAAGAGATACGGAAAGTTGTTGATTCGTTTTCACTTTCGGCAGTAATTTTACCTCCATGCAGTGTTATGATTTCTTTTGCAATCGCAAGCCCCAATCCTGCACCGCCCGTATTCGTCGAACGTGCTTCATCCATACGGAAAAACTTCTCAAAAATAGAATTTAGCTTACCTGCGGGAATTGTCTTTCCTTTATTGCAAAAATAAATCCAAACATCCGTATCTGTGCTTTCAGCCCATATTTTAATTATCGTATCTGGGTAGCTGTAATAAATCGCATTTTTTAAAATGTTATTGAAAACTCTGGCTAACTTCATAGAATCCCTATAAACTGTTACATCTTCATCAACACATACCTCTGTTTGATTACCATGAGCATTTAAAAGCGGGTAAAATTCATCTGTCATTTGAACCAACATATGACAGAGGTTTATAGATTCTTTTTCCAAATCAATTTGTTGCAGATTATATCGTGTTATATCAAAAAATTCGTTGATAAGCTTTTCTAAACGAAGTGCTTTGCTTAATGCAATATTTACATATTTTGTTTTTTGTTCTATCGGCATATCCTGTGCTTCATCCAATAATGCTAAATATCCAATAACAGAGGTAAGCGGTGTCTTTAAATCATGTGCAAGATAAGCAATCAAATCATTTTTTCTGCTTGCTTCTTCCTTTAACATTTGTTCATGCCGCTGCATCGTGGATTTTATTTCGGACATCTGGGCTGAAATTTCGGCATACTCTTTTGGGTAAATATCTATATTTCCTTTTTCTTCTATCATAAAATCATGCAGCATCACCGAGGTCGCAGTGATGGATTTTCTTACTTCTGCCTTTGCATGTAAATTTGCAACCGCAAAAGTAATTGCAATGCAGATAAGTACGATTATAATCAGAACTGTCAAGATAAATACTTTCAGCTCCGACCACAAAGGCTCTGTAACGAGAATATCTTTTCCCACATCAGCAGAATAAACCTCGTGCGTATTCATGTATTTAGCCGTGAACCAGTCCACAAAAAAGCCGTTCCAAACCTTATCTACCAGATAATACAATCCAAAACATGCAGCAATGCCGAGGATACAAGTGCCAATTAGTGTAGTTGTCTTTGAAATCTTAATTTTCAATTTTGTATCCACACCCCCAGACTGTTTTTATATATTGTGGTTCTTCAAATGAATCTCCCATCTTCTCACGAAGATGCCGAATATGAACAGTAATGGTGTTATTGCTTTTACTGAAATATTCATCCCCCCATATTTGATG
>NZ_QWLE01000071.1:0-266 GCF_009917365.1 Neglectibacter sp. X4
TACTGCCCCTTTACACTGTCCAGGTACTGCCGCAGAATCGTTTCCCGGCTCATAGCGTTTACCAGCGATACCTCCATACCGGAGAGCTGAATATCCGCTGGCATCAGGTCCACGCCCTCCGGGTGGTGCAGAATCCCCTCGCCGGGGCGGACCAGCTGATCGGTCAGGATACGGCCCATCGCATCGGATAGGGTAAAGGGCAGCTTATCCGGCTGGGGATTGCCCAGGCTGATGGTCAGGCTCCCCTGCGGGTCCCCGTCAATGAG
>NZ_QWLE01000072.1:0-535 GCF_009917365.1 Neglectibacter sp. X4
CGCCAGTCCTATCCCTAAGTTGGCACAGGTTGTGGTCTTGCCGACACCTCCCTTTTGGTTGGCGATGGCGATGATTTGCGTGTTCAAGATAATCACCTCATTTCTGATTCGTTGTGGTTGCTTCTGGAAATAGAAAAAGCCGCCACTTCATAAATTGAAAAGTGACGGCTTTTTCTGATCCCGGAATACAGTTCCCCGGAAACGCAAAAAGCACCCAGCAAAAAATACTGAGTGCCTGCATTAAAATCATATTCAATTATTCAAATTCGGTCAAACTATGCCAAACTGTTCTCATATAAATCGAGGGGAGAGAGGGAGTAAAAATCACCTCTGAAATACCCCAAAAACAGAGCTGTGGTTATCCTATTTTGTAACCACTTGACCCTCATTTTGCCCTCTTTTTTCCCGGTTATCCTATTGGGAACCACTATAAATTTGGTGAAAAATGGCTTTTTAGCGTCAAACTGCATCAAACCCTATCAAAAGCAAAAGCCCGGAAAACCTTGATTTTCCGGGCTTTTTGAGCCATTTTGAT
>NZ_QWLE01000073.1:0-8014 GCF_009917365.1 Neglectibacter sp. X4
AAAATTTAACGCTTGCTGAACTGCGGAGCGCGACGAGCCGCTTTGAGGCCGTACTTCTTGCGTTCCTTCATTCTGGGGTCGCGGGTAAGGAACCCGGCCTTTTTCAGGGCAGGACGCAGGTTCTCGCTGTCATACTGGAGCAGTGCCCGGGCCACGCCATGGCGGATGGCGCCAGCCTGCCCTGTTACGCCGCCGCCGGAAACCCGGCACACGATGTCAAACTTGCCCTCTGTGCCAGTCAGGGTCAGGGGCTGGCGGACAATATACTTCAGGGTTTCCAGGCCGAAATAGTCGTCAATGTCACGATCGTTAATGGTGACCTTGCCTGTGCCCTGATATACGCGGACTCTGGCTACAGAGCTTTTCCTTCTGCCAGTGCCGTAGAAATAAGGTGCAGTCTCATACATAGGTTATGTCCTCCTCTCACATATTCCAGGCATCGGGCTTCTGGGCGGCGTGCTTGTGCTCGCTTCCGGCATAGGCCCGCAGCCTGCCCATAGCGTTGCGCCCAATGGAGTTGGAGGGGATCATGCCCTTCACAGCAAGCTCCATGGCCATCTCGGGCTTTGTCTTCATCAAAGTGTCATAGCGCACCGCCTTTAAATGGCCGATGTAGCCAGTATGGCGGTAATAGAACTTCTTCTCTGCTTTGCCGCCGGTGAGTACGGCATCCTTGCAGTTGATAACAATTACATGGTCGCCGCAGTCCACATGGGGTGCGAAGGTGGGCTTGTGCTTGCCCCGCAGCAGCACTGCAGCCTGGGCAGCTACCCGGCCCAGGGGCTTGCCGGCAGCGTCAATGACATACCACTTGCGCTCGACCTGCCCAGCTTTTGGCATCGTAGTTGACATAGCTTTTTCTACCTCCATTTGTCTTGCTCCGCCTTTGGCAAGCAAGCTTGGTTTCGTCTTTGTGATACGGTCTACATCATACCACAGCCCTGCTTTAAAGTCAACACCTCCCCCGCTATTTTTTGATTGGCGCGGCACCTGCTCCTTTTTGCTCGATTTTTCATTCTATTTTCTCCTCTATACTCCCTTCCCATTTTCAATTTGCATATAAAAGAATTTGTGCTAAAATGGAGAGGGCAACTTAAATCAAGCATTTCCGGCCTTCATGCCGTATCCTTATATGCATAGCGGTCAGGGGGGTGTACCATGTATCAGTGGCATAAGAACATTCAGGGCGCTATAAACGACATAGACCGCTATATCAAAAACCAAAAAGATGATGCTCTGGCCCTGAAATGCCTCGCGGAAAAGCAGGGATATTCTGAATTCTATTTTTCCAGGAAATTCCGGGAAATTTCCGGTATGCAGTTCCGGGAATACCTGCGTTCCAGAAGGCTGGCCTTCGCGTTAAAGGATCTCCGGGACACAGAAACCGGCATTCTGGACATTTCCTTGAAATATGGTTTTTCTTCCCACGAGGCCTTTTCCCGCGCCTTCAAGAAAGCCTATGGTATTATGCCCAGCGCCTACCGGCGGCATCCTGTCCCTGTTGTACTGCGAACCATCCTCAGGCCCTTTGATTGTTATATATCTGAAATAGGCGGAACCACGATGGCAAATACAAAAGGAACTATAAAAACGTATCTGGTTACAATTCCCGCCCATAAATTTCTGCATATCCGGAATTATGATAGCATTGGCTACTGGGATTTCTAGCAGAAGCAGAGCCAGATCCCTGGCCAGGACTGCGAAACAATCTGCGGGCTTCTGGAAAGCATCAAAGGGAAGCTGGACGATTTGGGCGGGAAGGAGGCAAACAGCGGCAGCGGCCAGGTGATGGCATTCATAAACGCACCGGAGGGAAGGATATGCAGTTGGGGCATACCCCTTGCCGAAGCCTATGGCGTCCGCCTGCCTGCGGATTACCAGGGGGAGATTCCCCCGCAAATGCAGCTTATGGATGTGCCGGAAGGGGAATACATCGTTTTTGAGCATGGGCCTTTTGACTATGAAACAGAAAACCAAGCTGTGGAGGAAAAAATTGAAGCGGCTATGAAATCTTTCGATTTTTCTGCCGCAGGCTATTGCCTGGATACTACAGCAGGCAGGGTGTTCTATTTCTATCACGATTGCACGCGGTATTGGAAATATGTGCGTCCTGTAAAGAAAATATAGAAAAGCAGGCGGCTGTATAACAGCCGCCTGCTTTTTGGAAACCTTTATTGCAAAAAAACAGCCACCCTACTGGGTGACTGCTTTCAGTGTTGGCGAACACCTATCTTCCCGGGCCGTCGCCAGCCAAGTATTGTCGGCACGAACGAGCTTAACTTCCGTGTTCGGGATGGGAACGGGTGAACCCTCGCCGTAATCAACACCAACTTGTTTTTTGCCGTCTCTCTCGACGGCTTCATTATAATACCACAGCCCGCCGCAAAATGCAAGCTTTTTTTCAATTTTTTTTTTAGATTTCCTCTTTATTGCAAAATATAGATTGTAAAGTACATTTTAACTCTATATATTGTGTTTTCTTCATGCGTGGGATTCCCATATCTCCAGCGCTTTGCACCTATTTGTTTAAAAAATTCCTAATAAAAGGGGTTCGCAGGCTTTGGAAAACCGTCAAAGGGGCTTCTGTTTTGCGGCGTATGCTTCCTTTTGGGCTGTTTCTGGCCTATTTCTTAAGGAAAGAGGAAGCTGCTATATACTGATCTTGCTTTTTCCCCGGTTTTCCAGTATGATGGTAAGCGGAAAGGGGGCAGGCCCATGGATAAGCTTATCGGGAAGGTACGGGCGGCAGTGGAAAAATATCAGATGATTGAGGCAGGGGATAAGATTGCGGTAGGCGTCTCCGGCGGGAAGGATTCCCTTTTCCTGCTGTGTGCCTTATCTGCCCTGTCCCGCTATTACCCCAAGCCCTTTTCCCTGATAGCCCTTACAGCGGATCCCTGTTTCGGCGGTCGGGAAATGGATCTTGCCCCTGTATCCCAGTTATGCGAGTCCCTGGGCATCCCTTACATAATAGAAAAGACAAACCTGGGCCGCGTGATTTTTGAAGATCGCAAGGAGCCGAACCCCTGCAGCCTCTGCGCCCGGATGCGCCGGGGAATCCTGCACAACCTTTGCCTGCGGGAAGGGGCGGGCAAGCTGGCCCTGGGGCACCATCAGGATGACGCGGTGCAAACTCTGCTGATGAACCTTTTTTATGGCGGCAAGCTGGGCTGTTTCTCTCCCAAAACCTACCTCAGCCGGAAAAATATCACCCTTCTGCGGCCTCTGGTTTTCTGCCAGGAGCGGGAAATCCGCAACGCCTGCAGCCGTATGTCCCTGCCTGTTGTAAAAAGCGGGTGCCCTGCAGACGGCCTTACAGCCCGCAAGGATACGGAACAGCTTTTAGAATCCCTTTCCCGCCAGTTCCCCGATCTGCGGGCAAAACTGCTGGGCGCTATGCAGCGGGCCGGGCTGGACGGCTGGTAATTCTGCCAGGGGCATCTTTCCTTTGCCTAACCGCGGAAAATCTGCGCTTAGAACCCTCCCGGAGCAGGGCGGTGGCTCCCCTGGAAAATTTTTTCAATTTTTTTTAAAAAAGGGGTTGCAATTTTCTTCCGGCTGTGGTATTATAATGAAGCCGTCGAGAGAGACGGAAAAAAACAAGTTGGTGTTGATTACGGCGAGGGTCCACCCGTTCCCATCCCGAACACGGAAGTTAAGCTCGTTCGTGCCGACAATACTTGGCTGGCGACGGCTCGGGAAGATAGGTGTTCGCCAACACTGAAAGCAACTACTCAAAAGAGTAGTTGCTTTTTTCTTTTCCTGCGGCACTTATGTTTTATGCCCTACCTGGAATTTCCCGCCGTTTCCAACTTCTTTTCCACAAATTCCTTTCAATTTTCTGAAACCCCTTGACTTGGCTCTGGGAATCGCTTACACTTAGAGCAGAATTGATTCTGTAAACCATTACAAGGGAGGAAATTACATTTTGAAACAAGGAAAATTTGGCCTATGCCTGGCCTTTTATGCTGTCCTGGCCTTTGTGCTGGCCCTGCTCAAGCAGCCCCTGCTGTGCGGGCTGCTGCTGGGGTTCGTCCTTTTGGCAGAAGGGGACAAGTGGACTGTGCGCCAGGTGCTGCAGGGCTTTATCCTGTCGCTGGCATCTACCTTCTTTTTGGAAACCGCCTACACGCTTGTTTCCTTTATAGTCCCTCATTCCATTGGCTTCTTCTATGACTTTATCTATGGCGTGTTCCGCATCGTCTCTGTGCTGGCATACGTTGGCCTGCTGGTGCTGTGCGTGATAGCCATCCTGCGGGTCTGCCGGGATCAGGATGCCAATATCCCGTTGCTGTCTGGCCTCGCTTACCGCATTTTAGGGGAACAGAAGCCCCGGCCTGTGAAGCAGCAGCCAGTTTTCCCTCAGGCCCCCTATGGGCAGCCTATACAGTATCCTCCCCAGCAGCAGGCTCCTGTACAGAACGGGTTTCCCGTACAGCAGGGCCAGCAGGGAATGCCTCCCATGCAGCAGATGCAGGGATACCCCATGCCCCCTCAGCAGGGTATGCAGGCCGCCCCTCCGGCAGTTGTGCCTGATGTACAGGGCGGCTCCATGCCTCAGCCTCCTGCTGTTGAACCACCCCAGCCTCCTCAGCAATAAATATAATATTTTTACCCGCAGCCTTTTGAGCAGAAAGGCTGCGGGCTTTTTTTCGTTTTCTACTCTTTATATTTCTCTATAGCCTGGTTGACTTCCCCTTTCCCCAGTGCTATACTGAAGTGGTAAAACTGCCACCGGGTAGGGAACTGCAATAGCGTCCATGCACATCGTTAGGTCATATAGTTTGCGCGGATAAAAAATCTCTGTTTTTTATCTAGCTGTGCGCTTACTATAGAAGATGTGTGCATGGGCCTTTTTCTTTATCCGCGCAAAAAACTTGTTTGGAGGGAAAAGAATGGAATTTCGGAAAATGCGGCGGGGGCGCCAGGAGCTTGCAAGGGAAGCGTGCGAGGAAATTTTGTCCCGGAATACAGCGGGTGTGCTGGCTGTGCTGGGAGATGGAGGCTATCCCTATGCCGTTCCCCTGAGCTATATATACCAGGACGGCGCTCTTTATTTCCACTGCGCCAAGGAAGGGCATAAACTGGAGGCCCTGCAAAACTGCTCCAAAGCCTCTTTTTGCGTAGTGGATCAGGATGAAATTGTACCCGAGAAATATACCACCTATTTCCGCAGCGTGATTGCCTTTGGGCAGGCCACCCTTCTGGAAGAAGCCGGAGAAGTACGCAATGCCCTGCGGGCCTTGGGGATAAAATATGCGCCCATGGAAAGCGCCCAGCGGCTGGAAAGTGAAATTGAACAATCTGGGGCACGCGTAAACATTATCAAGCTGGAGATTGAGCACATGACAGGCAAGGAGGCTATAGAACTGGTAAAAAGGCGGAACCCATGAGCACCATAGACAAGGTGCGTGATTTTTACCAGCAGGGCGGCGAGGAAAACCGGCTGGAGCAGGGGCTGGGGGTTGTGGAGGGTTTCCGCACTAAAGAGCTTATCAGCCGCTATCTGCGGCCTGCTATGGACATCTATGACATAGGAGGCGGCGCAGGCTATTATGCAGACTGGATGGCCGCCGAAGGGCACAGGGTTACCATGCTTGAGTTGGCCCCATCTGCCGTGGAAAAGGCAAAGGCCTGCCAAAGCGCCCCCTATACGGCGATGACAGGGGACGCGCGCTGCTTGCCCTTTCCAGAGACCTCTGCCGACGTCTGCCTGCTACTGGGGCCGTTATACCATCTGCAGGAAAAAGAGGACAGGATGCAGGCTTTGCAGGAAGCCCTCCGGGTGCTGCGGTCGGGCGGACTTCTGTTTGCGGCAGGCATATCCAAATACAGCTCTATGACCTGGGCGCTGTCTGTATATGGCCTTAAGAATGACTACATAGACGATCCCGTTTACAGGGAGATGCTGCGGGAGGAACTGCTGACAGGCAGGCATTGCAAGCCTGCCCAGTATAACTGCCTGTGCGACGCCTATTTCCACACGCCGGAAGGCTTCCAGGAAGAGCTTGCGGAAGCTGGGTTTTCTGTAAATGCCCTCTATGCTGTGGAAGGCTGCGCGTGGCTTGCCCCCAGCCTTTCTGAAAAGTGGGGAAATCCTGCCTGCCGGGAAAATCTGCTGTCCCTGGTTCGCATGACAGAGCAGGAGCCGTCCCTTTTAGGCCTAAGCCCTCATTTTCTTGCTGTGGCAAGAGCGGCAAACTAAAAATCCCCCAGCCGTCTACTGGCTGGGGGATTTTTAAATTAAGGCAGCTTAGAAGAGGTAAAAGGGCAGATTTAGAAAACAGTGGACAAATCGGAAATCAAATCCTCATCAGAGGTCATGGTAATGCTGTTGAGAAGGATAACGTCCTCAGCGCCTGTTTCCTCCACCAAGTCTGGCACGCTGCCGCTGTAGGTACGGTAGTCTATCATATAGATGTACTGATAATGGTCTACCAGGAAGGGCGTGAAGGTGCTTCCCATGGAATCCGCCACGACCAAGCAGGTGGAGCCGTCATCTAAATCATGGTTGACAATTTCCGAATAGGCCTGCCCTCCTGCCATAAAAATCAGGTTCAGCATACTGGAGCCATAGGAATCCCCGTTCTGAATAACAGGCCAGTTCTCTCCTCTTTCCCCGTCCTGGCTGGTATAAGAAAATGAAGCGTCAGCGGAAGAATGGTAAGCTGTAATGGTATCTGGGTTTGACCCCATTGCATCGCTTGCAGTCATATTGTAAAAGCCGCCCAGGTATCCCTCATAGTTTCTTTCCTCAAAGTCCTCCAAATCTGTGGGGGTAAGGCCAGCAGCTTTGCAAAACTCCACATAGGCATAATAAGCGCCTAACTGCGTCCAGCAGCGGTCGCTGCGCAGATATATGTATTCATTGCAGTGCATGCGCAAGGGGTCAAAAAGAGAGACGGTTTTCACTTCTTCACTCAGGTTCTGGATAGATGGATAGATATATTCCTCAATAGCTTTACGCTGATCGGAACTGTCAATTTCATACTCTGTGATATAGCTTTCCGGCAGCAGGACATCCAGGCTGGTAGGCACTATCATGTCATATAGGGTAACTGATTCCGGCAGGATGCTTGCTCCATAGCTTACCAGTTCAATATAGGCAATGGCCTGTTCCTGAGAAAACTTATAACAGGCATATCCGGTATCCCCCACCACTACCATAGAGTCAAAATCCTCTGGTTCACCATCCGGGGCTTCTTGTTCCGGCATGGAAGGCCCTGGATCCGCCTGGCTTTCTGGAGCAGAATCAACCTCTACAGGCTGGGAAAAAACGCTGGCCTGAGAGGGCGGGGAAGAAAGGTCATCGGGCGTTTCCTCCTTATCTCCTTTCGAGGTAAAGATTAAAACTAATACCACAACCAGCACAACTAAAGCAGCCGCTCCCGCCAGCAGGCCCAGCGGAAGCCTGCCTCTGGACCGCCGTCGGCGCGGAGGCCGCCTGGGAAGCCGGCGGGGTGTATTAGGGTCTATTCTGCGTACAATATAATCCTTTTCCAAAATCATCACCGTGCAGCACAGGGCCTGCCCATATAATTTTCCAAGCAGACCCTGTGCCGCTCCCTTCTCAATGTTTTGCGGTATGTACATTCAGAAAAAACAGGGATACAAAATCCGCGCTTTTTCGGCTTCTACAAGATAACAAAAAAACGCCCTCGACACATCTTCCCAATACCACGCGATGTGCTTGGACGCTGCCATGTTGCCTTGCCCAGTACAATTCTATATTTCATAGTATAACACGGGGCAGGAAAGAAGTCAATGTAAAATGCTGTTCACAGGACAAGTGCATCCCTGTATACTCCCCCATGTCAAAAATCATCGCTTGTGCCATCGGCTCATCTTCTTCCCCAGAAAACCAAAAAACCCATCCGACTGGATGAGTTTTTCATTGGGTTTGTACCCTAAAAACTGAATAAAGCTGGAAGCAAGAAGCACCAAAGCAGGTGCTCAAGAAAAAGTATATGGTCAAGCCCTCGGCCTATTAGTACTGCCAAGCTGAACATGTTGC
>NZ_QWLE01000074.1:0-8692 GCF_009917365.1 Neglectibacter sp. X4
ACCTTTAACGGCAAGAAAGAGAATTACGACCTGTCCCATATTCCCGAAAAGGCAGAGCAGGCGTTCCTGCGGGTGCGGCCTGACATCGACCGCGCCGCATGGGATTTGGGCAGGCAGGCGTTCCAGAATGAGCAAAAATATGGGGCCACTACTTGGTATAAGTGGCGAATCAGGAACTGGGGTACCAAGTGGAACGCCTATGGCTACGAGGACGGAGTCCAATTTGACGGGCATTCCCTGCGGTTCTGGTCGGCGTGGTCACCGCCCCAGCCGGTTATTGCCAAGCTGTCGGAGATGTACCCCGACCTGGATTTTGTCCACCAGTTTGCCGACGAGGACATCGGGCATAACTGCGGCGAGGATGAGTACCACAACGGCTCTTTGTGCGGCGAGTATCGCCCTGCTGGTGTTGAGGCCGTGGAGTACGCCAATAGCCTTTGGGGAAATGGTGAGTTGGAGGAAGATGAGGATTTGGACAGCGGGATTTCCATGAAGTAAGTATAGCTAAATTTTAGGCCGGTATCAATCGTTCAGGAAACGATGATACCGGCCTTTTTTCGTTTTCTGGACGATTTTCCGGCAAAAGCGAGGTGAGATATATAAAATCACCGGTATCATGGGTGGGCAATAAAGCGCCCATCCTCCCTATCATTTATAGCCTGTTCCCCTTGGAATATGGTCGGTTTGTGGAGGTGTTCGGCGGTTCCGGGAGCGTGCTGCTGGGGAAACCTCCCGACCCCTTCGAAGTCTACAATGACTTCGACCGGAACCTTGTCAACCTGTTCCACTGCATGAAGGAACGGACTATGGCCACCATTCAGGAACTTGGGTTTTGTAATCTCAATTCCCGTGCAGACTTCCAGGCCATCAAGAAGTTCTTCCAACATGAACAGTTTGACGATGGATTTCTGGCAGAAGAAATGGAGCTAACGGAGATACTGTTCCCACCGCCAGCGGCAGAGGAATTGCAGGCTATACGGCAGCGAATCACCAAGGATTACGATGTACGCCAGGCTGCCATGTACCTGAAGTTACTCCGTTACAGTTATTCCAGCGGGAAGAAGTCCTTTGCCTCACAGCCTTTTGACCTGCGCAGGCTGTTCGGCCTGATTCAGCAGCTAGAAACCCGGCTGGCCAACGTAGTCATAGAGAATCAGGACTTTGAAACCCTTATCCACCATTATGACCGGCCCGACACATTCTTTTATCTCGACCCACCCTATTTCTCCACGGAGGATATGTACGCGGTGGAGTTTGCCTGGGCCGACCATGTGCGCCTGCGTGATACGGCAGCAAGTATGCAGGGAAGGTTTCTGCTCTCATACAACGACTGCCCGGAGATTCGGGAGTTGTATGAGGGCTTTCCTGTGTTTGATTTTACGAGAGTCCACTCTATGGCCCAGAGGTACGAGGCCGGGAAAGAATTCAAAGAACTGCTTATCGGCAACTATGACCTGTTTGAACGGGAAAAAGCCAAACCTGCTCAGTTAGCATTTGATATATAAAAAGGAAGTGTTTTTGTGAATAACAGCAGCCAGTTTATTCTGGTGTCCGTGCCCCTGGAGATGTTTCTGGAGGCGGGCATCAACACCGAAAGTATCATCCAAGTGAGCGTCCGTGATCCGTGACTGTAAGCTGGGCAAAATTGACCGTATCATCACGAAGTCAGTATCACGGTTTGCCCGGAACACCCAGGAACTGCTGGTGGCTCTGCGTACCCTCAAGGAATTGGGCGTAAGCATCTACTTCGAGGAACAGGGCATCGACAGCGAGAAGATGAACATGGAAATGCTGGTGACTTTCCCCGGCATGGCTGCCCAGCAGGAAAGCGTGAACATCTCCGACCACCTTCGAAGGAGCTATCAAATGCGCATGGAGTCTGGTGAGTTCAACTGCTGTGCTCCGGCTTATGGGTACGCTTTGGTCGATGGCCAGCTTGTGGTGAAAGAGGATGAGGCAGTTGTGATTCGCCGAATTTTTGACCTTTACCTGCAAGGAATCGGCAAGCAGAATATCGCAAATATTCTCAATGCAGAGGGTGTTCCTCGCCGCTATGCGCAGAAGAAATGGTACCACAACACCATCAATTATGTGATTAACAATCGAGAGCTGGACATGGCCCATTCCATTCAGACCTTAAAGGAGTATCTGGTCAAGAAACTCAGCCACGGTAATTGGAGAGTTGACCCCAGCCTGTGCCAACCGGAACTGCGTTGCCTATACCCCGTCTACTTCGATTCTGTGCGGATTCTGCTGGCAGAGTGCGTGGCAGAGTTCTTCCAGACCGGCAAGGTTTACATGGCTGTGCTGGACCCTTACCGCATGGAGTATGTGGAACATGAAATCCGGCAGATGGTGTTAAGGCCGGAGGATGTTACCATCCTTTCGCGGGCGCTCCACAAGGCACAGAACCCGGACCATGACATGATAGCCAGATGGAAAGACCCTGCCGACCGTGGACGATGGATGGAGCATTTCCAAACCCTTTACCAGACCATAAGCCAATTACAATAGAATACAACCTTTGGCCCCAATTACTTTTGTGATTGGGGCTATTTTCATGCCCATTTTTAGGAGGTATTGACAACGAAAGACTTTTATCTTGATATTTGCAACTGCCCGGAGTGCAGCTACTTTAATATGGACAAAGCTCATTGCTGCGGCCTACCGGAGCGGATAACTCAGCGGGATGTTCCCCGTATCAAAGACACCATACAGAGCTGCCTTTGTGTGAACCCTACACTCTGGCAGCATTATGAGCGTTTGGAGGTGGAGCCATAACAGTTTGTCATTGCGTGAGGAACATTCCCTTAACGCTTGGCAAAACAATCCGGTCACGAACAGCTTGCGGAACCAGGGTGCGGCAATCCATACCGCTGAAACATCCGGCGCGGCCTTGCAGACCTTCCAGGCTGCGGGACAGTCGGCTGGCAGTGCCGGGGCCTCTGCCGCTGCCAATGCCGCCGCGCCGGGGGTGGGGGCCGCGATTCAGGCCACAGAGAAAACAGTGGAAAAAATCAAGGACACCATAGAAAACATAGCCGCCCGTGTTCCCCACAGTTCATCATCCTGGGGAGCGCTGGCGGCACTTTTTCTTATGCCCTTGCTGATAATCGCCGCCATTGCCGGAGCGTTCCGGGGCGGCGGCTCCGCTAAAAATGTGAATCTCTCCGCTGACGTTATTGCGCTTATGCCCCAAATCAGCGCAGCCTGTCAGACGCACAGCATCCCGGAGTATGCCCCCCTGGTTGCGGCGGTCATCATGCAGGAATCCGGGGGACGCACCGAGGCTGTAGGCGGGGACGTGATGCAGTGCGCGGAGGGCATGGGCCTGCCTGTGGGTACGCCGGTGAGCGTGGAGGAATCCATAAACTTCGGCACGGGCATTATCGCCCGGAATCTGCGGGAGGCCGGGGCCGCTGGGCCGACTGACATCCCAAGAATTAGTCTGGCCTTGCAGGGGTACAACTTCGGCAACGGCTATATATCCTGGGCACTGGCAAGAGGTGGCTACTCCAAAGACAACGCCCGGGAGTTCTCAGAAATGCAAGCAGCCGCCCACGGATGGAGCGGCTACGGCGATATTGACTATGTGGATCACGTTCTGCGGTACTATCAGGTTTCAGTGGGCGGCATGGGCGATGCCAGCGCTATTGCTGACGGGCGGTTTGCCTACCCGCTCCCCGGCCACACCTGGGATACATACCCTGGTCACAACGGAATCGATATTTCCTTTGCCAACTGCTACGGTGAGCCGGTCTATGCGGTAGCTTCTGGGACTGTGCGCTACACCCAGGATGGCTGGACACCTGCACTCGGTGTCGGTGGTATGTGGTCTTTCGGGAACAGTGTTTTTATTGAGCATGGGGACGGTTGGATTTCCGCTTATGGACACCTTTCGGCGCTGGCAGCGGCAAGCGGGGAAACCGTTACCCAAGGCCAGCTTATTGGATACATTGGCAGTACTGGTAACTCTACCGGGCCGCATTTGCATTTGGCGCTCTATCACAACGGGGATGCTGGTATCGGCGGGCAGAACTTTGCGGAGTTGGCTTGGCCGCAATACAGAGAATGACACAGGAGGAAAAAAGGCAGCAATTTTTTCTTTATCTCACGAGATAGATACAGAAATTCAGAGTACCTTTTCTCGTTTCATTAACTTGCAATTTGCCAAAAGAATCAATATTGCGATAAGGAGGCAAGTAACGGAATAGATAAGTAACCCAACTATTGCCGTGGGCCAAATCTGTTTGTTATCGCTGCCAAACAAGTGGTACAATATATATTCTGTGGCAAGCGGAATCAGGCGGAACGCGAATACCATCGAGAGAGCTGTTGGAAGAACCAGTGGGAGCAGTGCCCATAGTTTTGATTTGCTGAGCTTGTGTTCTTGTTCCGGAAAGGCTCCCTCTCTTTCCGCAGAAAAGGTGAGCAGTAATACTAAATAGCTTAGGGCGGAAATGAATAAAAGCGCAACCGGAATGACAATCTGGCTCTTCATAAGATTTTGTAGGTTTTTCCTCCCCTGGGCTAAGATAGTGCTGAACTCACAGTACCTTCCTGTCTGGAACAGTTCGTCCACGGTTTTGGACCGCTCCTCTTCCCCTGCGTCAGGATTCAGGAGGATTACGCAGGCTAAACCAGAAAACTGGGGATGAAGCTGCTGAAACTGTGCAAAGTCCCGCTCACGCATTAAGATATAGTTAGAGGCAAGGTTTCCAACTTCAAAAAGCTGGTCGGTAGAGTTCCCACTTCCGAAAGAGCCGAAATGGGGCAGAACAACGCCTTCAGGAAGTTTTCCCAATACCTTAAGTATAACAGGCTCGTCGCTGCCCACCTCAAAAGCATCTAGGGTACTGCCAATTTTCTCATGCCGGAACGCGTCTCCGCATACCAGGGCGTTCAGTGTGCCGCCGTCTCCCGTGGTGTCAGGAAAATCGGACAGCCAAGTACCCTCTGATATAGAGAGAGGAAAAGCCTGGATTGCGGAATCCGGGAATATCAAAACATTGTAATACTTGGTCTCCTTTTCGGTTGGGGCGTAGAGGTGGGTATAGTTCAGGTAAACCACATTCTCCACAGCCGGAAGCGCCTCCAGCGCCGCAATGTCCGGCTCCCCATAGGGTGCGGAGCTCCCTCCGGAGGCTGAAAAATATAGTCCGTTCTCCATTTCGGCCCGCTCATACATGGCCAGTGCATCCTGAGCATTCTTCACCTCCACCGTGGAAAGGAGAAAGTAAAATTCTGAAAACAGAAAAAGAATGGTTAAAAGAATAAAACACAAAACATATTTTAGTGATCCTTTCGTTTTTTCCATCATATTCCCTCCTCCTTTAATCCTGGCTTATGCTTCCAGAGCGCGGGGAGGAACAATATGAGCTGGAGGAAAGCGGTTCCGGCAAACGCCATAGCCAGCATGATGATGTAGTCTCCAAAGGTATATTTGATATTTGGAACTGAGTTCAGATACCAGTCGAAAACAGGATAACAGGCAGCATGAATGACTGCGGAAATCAGAAACATGGTCCAGAGATAAATATCTCCCTGAATCATGCAGAGCAGCGCCCGTTTACGCATACTGGCTCCCCTAGGGCGAAGGCAGCCGCTGTCCAGCAGAAAATGCTTCTCCACGCAGTAAAATATGGAGCACACGACGAGCAAAATCAAAAAATCGCCCGCGCAAAGTTTCGGGAAAATTTCACGCTCCGCAAGCTGCAGTTCATTGGGGTCAGGCGCGTAATAGGAAAGGTGTCCCTTGGGAAGTTGGAGTTCCACAGTTTTCTTGATTGCCTCCAGATTATTCTGAAGGGATGCCCCCTGAAAGTAGAACCCCACACTCTGGATAGGGGGATTCAGCACTAAAAAGGTCGTCATGGGCATATAAGCCACATCCATGGACTGCTGGTCTCTTCTTACAACATCCAGCGTGATTCCGTCCAAAGTGATTGTGTCGTCCTGATACTCGATGGGCATAATGATACCCTTTCCGCTGTGCTCGTCTGCGGGGGTGGTTTTGCCGATTACCCCGTTTCCTTTGTTATCCCGGTAGGCAAGGACCTTAAGATTTTCATCCACTATAGGAATAGAATAATCCGTTTTCCATTCAAAGTAGGCTTCCTTAATACCGAAGCTGTCCATGACGTTCAGATAGCTTTCATCCAGCTTTACAGGGCTCTCAAAGCGCACTTCCAGCAGTTGCTCTGCCTCGGTTTCCAGGAACAAGGCAGGCACCTGCTTTGTAGGGAGAAGATTTCCAAACATATATATTTGAAAGAGAAAAGCAGCAATCATACACACGGACAACACAATTATGGCCCATATGAATTTCCAACGCTGGCCCTTCTTTAGGCTGTGGATCATTTCAAAATCACCTTCCTTTATGATACAAGTTTACAAGATAGACGGACGAAAAGCTAGGGGGACCCTAGCTTTTCAAAGACAAACAGGATGTTCAGCGTTAGCTGTAAGTATGAGTGAATTTGTAGCCTTTATTCCAGTCGGTATTGAGATTTCTATATGCGTACTGCACATATTCTGGCACGTCGCCAGTGTTCACTGAGCCTGTACTCTTGCTGGCTGTTACGACAGAATTGGAAACTTTTTCGCTTTGGGTTTGGAACAGAGTTTTATTTGGTATTTTTATTGCACACCATGCCCGACCCGCTAGGGAAGAAGATTTCGTATCCTGCTCTCCAATTTTATATTTTGTTGTCGCACTTTTTGATTGCCATGAATACGACCCACATGTGTAAGTCAAAGTTGCATAAGTCTTGTTCCATTCGAGGCGCTTTGTCGTCAAATTTGCTGTATCAGTTGCAACACGAGCATACGGGCTATCCGATTCATCTTCATCGGCGGAAGCATACGAAAAAATGCAGCCATTGTATTCAACCTCTAGCCCCTGACCCTCCAATATAGTGTTCACCTGTTCATCGGTCAAAAAATCAGGTACCCCGGAGGAGAAGCGACGAGCGATTGTGTCCACAGACACATTGTACTTTTCTGCCGCAGCTTCTCTGCCAGCAGGCGAATCATCAAAGGCGTACTCGTACCCACTACCGTCCTCCGCCATGGCGAAACTGGGGATGGACAAAGACAGCACCAAGGCAAGCGCTAGAATAAGACTAACCAACTTTTTCATGTGTTTCATAGACTGTTTCATGTTTTGAACTCCTTTTTTGAAATAATAAATAGTGAAAACAATACTCATCAATCCAGTGCGAATTGGCCAAACAATTCCATGCGCTATTCAGAGATGCCGGTACATTCGCATCTGATTATTGATTCTGGGTCTTCTCACACAATCATAATAAGCATTCCCCCTTTAAAGTGGAACGGATTTGGGACGTTCTCTTTGATAGATAGAATAGCACACAAGCAAAGCAATGTCAGCGTTTTTGAATAAACTGTTGATTTGATGGTGTGAATTGTATGCGATACAACTTATTCCTTTTGAAACCGATTTGCTGCTGAAGAAGAAATGGCCTTCTAAAAAGCAATTTTTCAAATTTCTGCACATAAGAAAAACGGCACACGCTTTCGTATGCCGCTCAAAAATGAGCCTAAAGACAATTTAATACAGACAATCTTACAGTTTGCGCATAATTCTGCAAAAAAATAGAAATTGTGGTATAATGAAGTCTAAACACAGGCCATACAGTACTCTTTAAGCTTCCAGACGAAGCACCTCTATTTCTTCACTTCCTCATCTGGAAAATTTTTTGGCACTTCTTCATAGTCGCGTAATCCAAGCGCCATATAGAGAAGAAGATTTTGCTTTTGAGGAGACATTTCTTTCATTATGCCTATAATTTGTTCTATCAGAACATTTTCGGGTATTGAAACCTCTGGGGTTACGAATAAACTGTTTTCGTCAACTTGAAGCACATCCGCAAGCAACAATCGATGCGCTCGGGTTGGAGTGGCCCTATTGCCCTCCCATCGCGAGACTGTCGAAGTGGAAATATTGCAGCGTTCCGCAATTTGTTCCCGTGTCATTTTTCTCAGAACTCGTAATTCCTTTATTCTTTCTCCCAAAGTCATCTCTACCTGACACCTCTTTTCTTCTATATGCTATTTTATCAAGGATAAGTATAGCAATCCATTACCCAAAACGCCTCTGATATTGCATTTTGCGCAATTTTGGTGTATGCTATTTGTGCTGGCAGATGCTATGAAAAAAAGAAAGGCAGAAAAGGTGATACTATGGATTATTTGTTTAGGTGTAGTTCAAAATGTTCGCTAGAGGAATTTATAAGAAAATTAGCATGGAGGGAAAATCAATCCCTAAACAACGATACTCATTGCTTGATGATAAAGTTCTTCGCTCTTTTTTGCAAATCAGGGTTAGACTACTATGAGCTCCTTGCGCTATATTCATCTCTTAGTCACTATTCCGAGAATGACCTTAAAGAAATTTTATCGTACGCTCCAAATTCTATGTCTGCTTTATCATTGTCAAGGAACAATATCCGTAAAGTTATTCCACGGTGGACTGCCTCGAGGTATCACTCCGCCACAATTGAGTCAGTTATTGGTAATATCCATAGGTGCATGGTGTTCCCGGCGTACTTTCGGTGTAGCCGCACTCGCTGTCATGCTCATGCCGGCAGTCCAATTTTTCCGTAATACAGCCGCTTTCCCCATCGCAGATATGGGGGCAGTTTTCCGGCTCCCGTTCCTCTGCATTTGC
>NZ_QWLE01000075.1:0-8509 GCF_009917365.1 Neglectibacter sp. X4
GAATGCGCTTTATGATTTACAAAATGGCATTTATACTGACGTAATTGTCCAGAAAGAACGCGAAAAAGACGAGAAAGTCCGTCAAGGGCTACGACCAGGGCAAACGGTCAGCCGAAAAATTCATTGCCATGATTGACAAATATCAGGATTTTGACACCATGACCACGACCATGCTCAATGAATTTGTCGAGAAAATCCTTGTCCATGAGCGTGACCAGAAGGGCCGTCAGGACACCGGGCAGGAGGTAGAAATCTACTTCAATTTCGTTGGAAAGTACATCCCGCCCACCTTAAAGGAGGCGGAGCCGACCCCGGAGGAATTGGAGGAGCTTCGGCAGAAGGAGGAGCGCCGGGAAAAACTTCACCGGGCCTTCCTTCAGCGCAAGGCCAGCGGAGCGCAGAAGCGGTACGAGGATAAGATCAAGGCGGCAAAAAAAGCTGAAATAGACGCAAGAAAGGCTGCTATCCGGGCTGAGGATATGGCAAAGGGCATCTATACTCCCGTGGGCAAGCTGCCCCGCCAGGAGCCGCAGAGGGCGGTACAGGCCAGTGCAGCAGTTTGAGAGTGCGAAAGGAGATTTGACGCAATGGAATTGACGTATATTCGTGTGGGGGATTACTTAACTTAAAGATAATATATACATACAGCCTGCTGATACATTGCTTGCAGATACCCCGCAGAAGCCAAAACACACAGAAAAGGAGTTTTTGCATATGAAATCAATATTTGAACAGTTAGGCGGCACATACCACGAAGAAAACGGGTATCTTACTCCAGACTTGAAATTACTCGCTGAGGAACAACAGCCGATAGGCATATGGGGACAGCGGCATCTGGACTATCTGAAGCAGTACCGCAGGGCTACATACACCAATCTTCTCACAAGCGGCGGGCTGAACGCTTACCTTGCCAACATCGACAAGCAGGCTCAGGAACGCTTTGAAAGGCTCATAGAGGGTATGAAACAGGCACAGGGCATAACGGAACGCTTAAAGGAAGAAAACGCCTTAGAATGGACAGGGCGAGTCAATAACATAAGGGCTTGTGCGAGGGAGATTGTGAACGAGGAGCTTATTTTTTCTAAGTGAAAACAGCAGATTTGGGATTTGACTTTTGATAAAAATATGTTATAATAGATGTGCTTGTCAGAGGACTTGCAATCAAATAAGATTGTTGAAGTGGGATAAGACCTATTGGGCTTTATCCCACTTTTTGTTTATTTAGATGGGATGAAGCATAAACGTGCTTTGTCCCATTTCCTGTATGGAGGTATTTTATGAATGCAAAAGCAAAATCTTTATGCGGTTACATTTTCCCTGCTATGGGAGGCTTATTTGTAACCTATCTTTACAATGTTGTTGATGGAATTTTTGTCGGTCAAGGTGTTGGTTCGGCGGCTTTAGGTGCAGTAAATATTGCAGTGCCGTTTATCACTTTTGTCGTAGCCATTGCCGCTATGTTTCCAATGGGTGGTGCAACTGTAGTTGCAATACGAATGGGGAGAGAGGATAAAAAGGGGGCAAATCAAGCGTTTATGACAGCAATTACATTAACACTTGCTATGTCTGTTTTATTAATGATTGTTGGTATGGTGTTCTCACAACAAATTGTGGATATAAGTGGAGCAAGCAAGTTAAGTGATGAAATGAGAAAAATGGCGGCGGACTATCTGCTTTATTATTCAGCATTTTCTATTCCGATGCTCATGAGTACCTGTCTATCCGTATTTGTGAGGAATGACGGTTCTCCGACTCTCTCTTTCATTGGGATGTGTGTTGGTGCGATTGCAAACATATTTTTAGATTGGCTTTTTATTTTCCCGTTTGGAATGGGAATAATTGGTGCAGCAGTTGCATCGGGATTAGGACAGGTATTTTCTGTACTTGTTCTGCTGTCACATTTTTGGAACAAAAAAGGACGCTTGAAACTGAATTTAATAAAATTGGAGGGAACACTTGTCTAAGAAAATTTGTAAGCGTGGTGTTCCTGAAGCAATTTCACAACTTACAACTCCCGTAACGGCATTATGCTACAACATTATGTTAGCAAGCCTTGTTGGAGATATTGGAGTATCAACTTTCAGTGTATTGAGTTTTATTTATTCCCTTGCGAATGCAATTCTTTCGGGTGTTGCACAAGGCTTACAGCCACTTTGGGGGAACAGCTATGGTAAAAGGGATACTGGAGAAATAAATTGGCTTTTCTGTTGTGGAATTATCATCAACTTAGTTTTGTCTGCCTTAATTTACAGTGCGTTGTTTTTCTTTGATAAACCTGTTATTTGTATTTTCAACAGCGATACAGAACTTGTGCAGACTGCATCTAAAGCATTGCCTTTGTTCAGTTTGTCATTTATTCCAATGGCGTTAAACCTTATTTATACATCGTTTCTTTATTCGACAAAAAGAACAAAGCAATCAAATGTTATTGCAGTAAGTAGGGGAATTATTATAAAAGCGATGGCAATATGCAGTATTCTAATGCTATTTGGAAAAGAAATGATTTGGGTTGCTCCTTTTATAGCTGAAACAATAACTCTTATAATTGCAATTACAATTACCAAACATACAATAATGATGTAATGTCCAACAGTACAAGGTGGTCTTTTATGTCCCTAAAGCGCCGCTCAATGATTTTTGCCTTGGCGTTTTTGACTATGGCGTTTGTCATGTTGATGCCCAGCCGCTCGAACACCGGGGGCACCTCAAAGCGCTCCTCGCCGTTTTTGGGTTTCTTCTTTCGGTGGCCCAGGCCGCCTATGTCATGGGTCAGGAACTCGCGGCCATTGTCAACGTAAATATTCTCCGGGATGCCGTATTTCAAGATGCCCTTGCGCAGCGCCACCAGGGTGGACTGGCTGCTGGGGGCCGTGGTGACGTGGCTCCCAGTATATATCCCGCTCCTGGCGTCAAAGAAGGCCGTAAGGTACAGACGATGGAGCTGGCCGTTCTCGCCCTGAGTGATAACGTCAAAGGTGTGGTTGTCCGCCACCCACCACTCATTGCTGGCCATTTCCTCATATAGACGGTGTATGTAGGGGGCGCAGCGGTCGCGGAAAGCCTTTTGCCCTTGACGGCCCAGGACTTCCATGGGTTTGGGGATATCTCTTTCTACCCTGCGCCGGAAGGTGGAGTCGCTTGGGATGTTGTCTACCAGCTCGGGGGCAAACTCTTGGAAATACCTTATTGTGTATTGCCAGCATTTGCGGATGGGGTGCTGGGCCTCGTCCAGGTAGTAGCTTAAAAACGTCTGCCGCATTTCCTCGGTGATCTTGCTTTTCCCCTTACGGCCCTTGCCGCGCTTATCAATAAGGGCCTCCGCCCCCTGCGTTTCCAGCTGTTTCTTTTTTCGGTAAAGCGTCTTTACAGAAAAAGTGTGCTCTGGATCGGTTTTAGCGCAAAGAGCGACAAACTTGTCATCGGCCTCAGCCTTGTCCCCTGGATAGCGGTCACGGTAATTTTTCCACTCCTTGAGGGTCTTTTCCCACCACATAATCTCCTGGCGTTCGCTGTCTGAGTAGTGGTCAAAGGCCTTGCCCTTTTTGCTGATAGATTTAGCCGTTTTTGGCAAACTGGCCTTAACCTGGGCAAAATATTTTTCCTGCATCGGTTTATCTAAAGCACTAATCGCAAACAGGTAAGCAGGCGAGTTAAATTGATTATAAATACATTCTGCCTCAAGTTTTCCGCTCTCAGCCCAGCGCCTGATAGTGCTTTCGTTTTTGTTGTACAACTTGGCAACTTCTTTGGTCGTGAGCCTGGTTTCCACTTTATCACTGTCTTTCATGACCTGCCATCGTCAGCACAGGGCGGTCATCCCCTGTGGACTGCCCGCATGGGGCAGTTTCGGCTTACTTCTTTTTTGTTTTTTCTACTCGGGCCAGAACTTCGCGGGCGTGCTTAATCTCTGCTTCTGTCGCTCCATACTCCAAAGTGCTTTGAGCGTCCAGCGCCTCTTTGATAAATCTTTTAATTAAATCTATCTGATATTCATAGTTTTTTCTTTTGAACCAGCATTGTTCTGCCAATGAATGATCCACATCCCTAACGCACTCAAGCCTGCTGCTGTCCTGCGACTGCTGATTATAAGCCAGATACTTCCTTTCTTCCTCAACGGCAAGCATTTTCAGCAGTTCAAACAATTCCTTGACTGTCAGATTCCCGTCTGTTTCTAAATCCATGTCATACTCCTTTCTTAACTATAAAAATATCTTCAACTTTACAGTGAAGTACCTTAGCCAGTTGGAGGCTATTCTTTAATCTAGGCTGTGTGACACCCCTTTCCCATTGACTTATCGCAGTATGATCCACATGAATCATTTTAGCTAAATCACCTTGTGTAAGGCCCTTTTCCTTTCTAAGCTTGCGCAGCCCCATATATTGCCTCCTTTCGTTTGAGTAGTTTTCTACTATTATGAGCGGAACTCCTGTTTTGTCAAGTAGAAAACTACTCAAATTTTATTTTTCTTGCTTTTTAGTAGCGGAACTCCTATAATGCTAAAGAGGAGGTGATTTTTTGAATTCCATAAGAGAGCTTCGCAAAAATAAGGGCTTGTCGCAGCGGGCACTGGCAGATTTATTAGAGGTAAACCAAACTGCAGTCAGCCAATGGGAAAGAGGCGTTACAACACCTTCTTCGCATATGCTTCTGAGGTTAAGCCGAATATTTGAGATTTCACCTAACAAATTGCTTGATATAAAAGGCGCCCAGCAGGAGCAGTACAGTTGGGAAGATAAAGAAGTAATGGATGCCGTAAAAGATACCATGTCAAGTTTGATAGCTTCCCTGCAAAAGGAAATACGGGAGTCCCCGGATGAATACCAGAAGCAATATTTTGATATGCTGGAAATGTTGCGTCATATTTTGCAGGTGGCTAAAGGAAACAATGATAATGAGCCTATTGCACTAATCTATGGGCTTTTGACCGAGGCAACGAGGTTTGTTGATTCTCAAAAGAAAAATGCAAAGACATGAGATAAGGAGGATGATATTATGCAATCCGAAAAATGGAAACTATTAACTTCGGAAGAACTTCAGCAAAAGATTGATGAGGGCGAAATTGTTGAAAGGGATTGGAAACAGCTTGATTTAGCTTTGAATTGTGAAAAAAAGAATCTCAAAAGGGCAATCGAAATTTATGAAAGCTTTGTTGCCGTTTCTGCAAAATATCCCCTTCCATATCTTCGATTACCAATTATTTATAGGAAACAGAAAAGTATTGATGATGAGATTCGTGTACTGGAAACAGCCGTATCAGTTTTTGAGCGTGATAAAGATGAGCGCAATTTAGCGGATGCAGCCGCGCGTTTAGATAAGGCTCGAAAGATACTGGAAAAGCAAAAATAGACCTATATTTCCATATTGCTACTATAGCACAAGAGTTTTCCTATGTAAGCGTTTTGGGACAGAATCCCATTTTTCGGGATTTTTTCCCGCTTTTTGTGATATGAATCTAAGCCCATATTGGAAGGGTACTCAAAAGGCGAGTACCCTTGTGACACGCCCTTTGGAATGGGGTAACGGAACCTCATCATCCAGGGGCCGGTAAAACTCCGATCCCGATAAAGGGTGTAAGTCTAATCTACACCATTTGAACTCAAAAACGCGAGAGGGGGGCGTGAAATACGACCTACCACTAGAAATGTAATGAGCCTACCCGGAAGTTAGGGTCATATCCCCATAGAGAAACTGCATAAGTCTGCCCGACAAAGGGGTGACTGTAGCGTTCACCCCCTTTAGGCTATGGAAATACCGTCCATTTTATGGACAGTATTGTGTCAGATTGGTAAGTGAGGGGACGCCCCAAAATGGGGGTTCCTTATGTCCTTTTAGGCAACGTTTAGGCGACCTTATTTGGGGGAGGATTCCATTGGTGTAGCCCGTGCAAAATGCTCTTTCTCTCTTTTTCCCAAAAAGCCCGAAAACCTAGTGCTTTCTAGGCCCGTGCATAGTTTGGTAGCCCGTGCAAAAAATGCACGGGCTATTTTCGCTTAAAAGCAAAACACAAGCCCTTTAAGCGGCGTTTGTGTGCGTTCGCTTAAAGGGCTGTTGTTATTTTCTTAAAAGGCGCTTAAACCGCGCCAATACTAGGTTTGTGCGGTTTCTTAAAAGGTTTTGCGCAAAAATTAAACGGTCTGAAAAGGTGCTTTTTTACGATTGGCGGGTTGGGACGGCGCAGGCCATTTCAGGGCCAAAAACGGGCAAAAAAATTTTGCAATCCCATTTTGCGAGATTGCAAAATTTCCACCAATATGCAAACGGTTTTCCGCGAAAAAACCTAGTATTTAAGCCGTTTCCCGGAGTTTTCCACATTTTTTCATGTCGAAAAATAGGCCCGTCCTGGGTTTCTCATTCTTCATGAAAACTTACACTGGGGCTGGAAGATAAACTGAAAAATATGCCGAACAATCTCTCCGGCGGCCAGCAGCAGCGTGTGGCGATTGCCCGCGCCCTGATTACCAAACCGGCTATCGTGCTGGCCGACGAGCCGACCGGCAACCTTGACAGCAAGACCAGCGCCGAGGTGCTGGGGCTTATCAAACGCACCAGCGCGGAGTTCCGGCAAACTGTCGTGATGATTACCCACAACAATGACATTGCCCGCCTTGCAGATCGGATTGTCCGCATTGAGGATGGCAGGATTGTGGAATAAGGAGGTGGCAGGCTATGACATGGCCTTTTGAGAATGACACCAGCACTATTATAAAGAAACTGGCGAAGAAAAGTTTACAAAGCGAGAAGCGCCGGAATCTGATGGTGGTGATCGCCGTTGCGCTGGCGGCGTTTCTGATCTGCTTTACGGGAATTGTGTCTACTTCCCTGACACAAATGCAGCGCAATCAGGTTGTCGATACTTATGAGGCGGTTTGGCTGGGTGTAGAGGAAAACGACATTGAAACCCTGAAAGGAGTGCCGGAGTTTGAGCGCGTAGGCGGCTACTATATGCTGGGTGAGGAACTTTCAGAACAGGGCTATCATGCCTCTTATGTATATAATGACGCAGAAATGATGGAGATTGGGCGCGACCGAATGAAGCTATTGGAGGGGAATCTGCCCCAAAAGGCAAATGAAGTTGTCGTAAGCGAATACTTTCTTTCCACCTATGGACACAATGCCAAGATCGGGGACACTGTGACCTTAGATACAGAGAGTTTTCATGGCGATTATGTCGCTACCGGCATTCTGGACAGCGTAAATGAAAAAGAAGCGAATACCTGTGCCATCATTCTTTCCAAAGCTGCCCTGAAAGAATGGGATGGGTTTAACCCCGCTGGGTATCGCGCCTATGCCCATTTCAAAAACAGCGTTCAGTTGGACGAAGAACTGATGACCTCTTATTGCAGGGAGGTTGCGGAGGAATATCAGCTTTCTATGCCCAAAATGAACAGCAAATATTTTGCTTATGCTTCTAAATCCTTTGATTTTTTACCGATTGTTGGTGTGATTGCTATTGTTCTGATCGGCGGCTATATTGTGATCCAGAGTATCTTCCGTATCTCCATCAATGACAAAATCCAGAGCTACGGGCAGCTTCGGACGATTGGTGCGACGCCAAAACAAATCAAGCGGATTGTAAAACAGGAGGGACACAAACTCGGCAGTATCGGGATTCTGATTGGCACAGTGCTGGGCGTGTGTGGCGGATTTTTCCTATTTTCCAAAGGTTTTAACGCTGTTTCCTATGCGGCAACGGTTATTTTGACGCTCATAAGCAGTTGGATTATGGTATCTGTTTCCATCCGTAAGCCTGTAAAGATTGCGGCAGGGATTTCCCCCATTGAAGCCGTCCGTTTTACTCCGGCGCAAAAGAACATCCGCAGACGGAAAAAGAATATCAAGCTCAATCCTGTTTCAATGGGAATTGCGAATTTTAAGCGTGACCGAAAAAAGACCGTTGCCCTTGTAGCCTCATTGAGTTTGGGCGGAATTATTCTGCTTGTGGTATCATCCATTGTTTTGCTGCGCTCACCAGAGGCACTTGCAAGACAGTTTTTCCCGGACGGCGACTATAAAATTTATCTGGATTCCGAAGTGGCAGAAGAAAAGGTTATGGCAGCAGGAAATCCACTGAATGAGAAATTAAAGCAGGAAATCTTATCTATTGATGGCGTTACAGATATAATTCCAAGCAGAAAATCTCTCCATGCAACTTTTAAGACAGACATTTTTCAAAGCAGTGGTATGTGTGATATGCTGACTGACCAGAATTATGCGACCGTTGAAGCAGCTCTGATGGATGGAACGATGCCAAAAGATTCCCACAGTATTGTACTTGATTATTATGTACTAAATCGCAATGAAGATATAGGAGTTGGTTCGACAGTTGACTTTTATTTTGGAGATGGACAACCGCCTGTTTTTGTTACTATATCGGGATTGTATGATTCAAGCAAGGTATATTCAGGACATGGAAAAATGCACCTCGATGGAGCCAATGTCATTAAGTTAGTACGCAAGGACGCACGCCAAAGGGCCAGGGGGCACAAAAAAGAGCAAAAGGAATTGGGG
>NZ_QWLE01000076.1:0-8341 GCF_009917365.1 Neglectibacter sp. X4
GCCGCGGCAGAGGCGGACACGCACCGCTGCCGGGCGGCGTCGCCTGTAAACAGGGCAAGGCGCGCCCCTTCGGCTATTCCTGACCTTGATATCCTCAATCTGCGCCAGTTTGTCAAAGTCGGCGAGGGAGAGCTGCCGCTTGCTCACCTCCTTGAGCTTCTCCTGATCCAGCTCCATCATTTTAACCCACCGCCGTACCGTGGTCTGGGAGAAGCCGGACTTCTCGGCGATCTCCTCCATGGTACTGTCCATGTCCAGCATCAGCTGGAAGCCCTGGGCCTGCTCGTACACCGTCAGGTCGGAGCGCTGCATATTCTCCAGCAGCATGGTCTGAAGCTGCTCTTTGGGGGTCATGTCGGCCACCACGCAGGGCACCTTTTCAAGGCCCGCCGCTTTCGCGGCCGCCAGCCGCCGGTGGCCGATAATGACTTTGTAGCCCCGCTGCCAAACTTCCCCGGTGACTTCACCTATAACCATATTGGGGACTACTGTCAGATTCTGGAAGATGCCGTTTTGGCTGGTTTTGTACCCCTCTTTGGGGTAGTGGCAGAACTAGAGTATCAATTTATTAAGGCAAACAAAACCGCCGTACAAAGTTGGAGCTGTCATGGTAATACCACAACTGCTCTGACTTGTACGGCGGTTGCCTAAGTAGATTAAAGCAGAAAGAAAAAGTCTGGAGCAGCACGGTAAGTTTCAACATAGGACGATGGGCGGGCTGCTTTTTTCCTTTCCGCTTGTGGAGCAGTGGGAATATTTCAAGAATAAGCAAAAGAGCATGCCAAACTACATGATTGTGGAGTGGACAGGGGCATAGCGATAATGGTAAAATGTTATAGTTTGTATGAGTTTGGTAGTGTGCGTTCCTAAAATTCACATAAATTTTACAAGAAAGGAGTTGCAATTTTCAAATGTTTGCGGATAATCGTGTAGCAAGCAAGCAAGCAAGCAAGCAAGCAAGCAAGGGATAATTGCGCCCATTTTCTCTGTAATCCCATATTTTTACCGAAGCCACTCGGAAAGCATCGTGCTTTTCGGGCGGCTTTTTTGCGTCTCTTGGGGGGATAAACCGTGAATAAGAGCTACATCGCGCCAAAAATTGCCTTGAAAAAACTGAAAACCGCCCGGAGCCTTCCGCAAAACGTCTACCTCTACGGGGCCACAGGCTACGGCAAAACAGAGCTGGTGCGCCAGTTTTTGTCGGGCCGGAAATACGCCTATCTTTCCTGCGAGGAGCTGCCCTGGGAGGACGTCAGCCCCCATGACCGCATCGTGGTGATAGACGACCTGCACCGCTTGAAAAGCGAGGAACGGCGCGAGGAAATTCTGGCACTGGCGGAGCGGGAGGACGTGTGGCTGGTTCTCATCAGCCGCAGCCCCGTCCCCTCCTGGCTCCTGCCCCGGTATGTCCAGGGCGGCTTCATCGTCATTTCCGAAAGCGACCTGCGGCTGGGGCGCGGGGAGATCACCGGTTATCTGGAATCCCTGGGCATCGACTATACGGAGGAAGATATCCGCTACTTGCAGGAGACCGCCGAGGGCAACGCCTACGCTCTCCACCATGTGGCGCTGCGCATGAAGGAGGGGCTGCACCCCGGCCCGGCGCTTCGCGATGAAATATGGGACGCGTTCGCCAACTACCTGGAAAACGTAGTGCTGGTGGGCTGGGACAGCGACTTGCTGGAATTTTTGATGCAAATAAGCGTGGTGGATGCATTTACCCCGGAGCTGGCGGCGATGATCTCCGGGAACCTCCACGTGGCCGCCCTGCTGGAACGGGCAGCAGAGGCCGGGAATTTCCTCACCCAAGAGGATGGCGTGTACCGCCTGCGGCCCGTGCTGGTGCAGGCCCTTCGCAACCGGGCGCTGAAGGTTTACGGCACGGAGCGATTCAAGGATTTCCAGTACAACGCCGCCCTGTACTATGAGATGCACAATGAGACCGTCCCGGCCCTGCGGCTGTTCGAGGAATGCGGCAAGACGGAGCGCATCAAAAACCTGCTTATCCACAACGCCCGCATGAACCCTGGCAACGGCCATTATTACGAGCTGCGCCGCTACTATTTCGGCCTGGACGAGCAGGAAATCGAGGACAGCCCGGTCTTGATGGCGGGCATAAGCATGCTCTATTCCATGCTGATGGACAGGGAAAAAAGCGAATATTGGTACGAAAAACTAAAGACCTTCGCCACAGCCGCCAAGGGCGGCGTGCGCCGGGAGGCGCAGAGCCGCCTGGCTTACTTGGACATCGGCCTGCCCCACCGGGGGAGCCGGGACGTGCTGGAGGTCATGAAGCGGATACCGGCCCTGCTGTTCGACAAGGGGAATAAGCTGCCGGAGTTTTCCGTCACCAGCAACCTTCCGTCTACCATGAACGGCGGCAAGGACTTCTGTCACTGGAGCCCCAACGACACCGTGCTGGCAAAGACTGTGGGTCCGCTGGTGGAGCGGGTGTTGGGCCGCTACGGGAAAGGGCTGACCAAGGCCGCGCTGGGGGAAAGCTACTACGAAAAAGGCGAGGACAATTACAAGGTGATGGCCCTGCTGACCCAGGCCCAGATGGAGACCGAACGGGGCGGCATGCTGGAGATCGCCTTCGCGGCGGTGGGCATACGGGTGCGGCTGGCTGTGCTGCAGGGGGACCTGCAGGCGGCGCAGGAGCTGCTGGATTCCTTCCAGCGGGCGGTGAAGGAGCGGCACGTCACCCAACTGCTGCCCAACATGCAGGCCATGCGCTGCCGTCTGGCGCTGTACAAGGGCGACATGGATGCTGCGGTCCGCTGGCTAAAAGTGGCCCCCGATGAGGACGTGGAGTTTTGCAGCATGGAAAGGTACCGATACTTAACCAAGGTGCGGTGCTACCTGGCGCGGGGGGAGCACATAAAAGCCCAGGCGCTCATTGAGAAGCTGCGCTATTACGGGGAGCAGACGGGTCGGGCCTACATCCGCATGGAGACGGGGCTGCTGTCGGCCATCACCAAGGAGCGCATGGGCGGGCCGTGGCAGGAGGAATTTCGAGAAGTGCTGAAAGAAGCGGAGCATTTCCGGTTCCTGCGCCTGATTACGGAAGAGGGCGCGGCGGTGTGGCCCCTCTTGCAGAAAGAGAAAAAGGCGCTGCTGGAGGGCGGAGCCCTCGACAAAAAGTGGCTGCTGCGGCTGCTCACAGAAACCGAGGAAATGGCCCGGCGGTACCCGCTGTATCTCAAAAAGCGTGGGGCCACCACGGCGGATTTCCACCCCACGGCGCTGCAAGTCCTGCGCTTGCAGGCGGATGGGCTGTCGGTGAACCAGATCGCCCAAAGGCTGGGCCTGAAGCCGGACAACGTGCGCTATCACACCAAGGAGAACTATCGGAAGCTGAATGTCTCCCACAAGGCCGACGCCATTTTGGCGGCGCGGAGCCTGGGGTTGATATAATAATGGAGGTATTATTATGAAGAAATTTATGAGTATTCTGCTCGCCTTGACCCTGTGCCTTGGCATGTTCCCCATGCAGGCGTTTGCGGCAAGTAATTTAGCAGAGGGTAAAGAACTGGAAATACTAGAACCCAATGAAACAATGGCTGCCAATTACGGCAAAATCATAAACAATTACGGCACCGTGGAGAGAAATTTTGGCATAATCATAAACAATTACGGCACTGTAACGAGAAATGAGCAAGACGGGCGGATTGCCTCCAATTCCGGTAAAGTCTCGGTGAACGCCGTTGGAGGCGAAATCAGCACCAACAAGAATGACGGTATTGTGAAGGAAAACAGCGGCCGTATCAGCGGTAATAAGGGTACAGTAACCAACAACAGCTCCACCAGCGGTGAACCCGGCTTCAGGGGCACCATCGGGGAGAACACAGGCACAATTGACTGCAATATGGGCTATGTGAATCTTAATAACGGCACGATAATTCGGAATACTAGG
Organism: Neglectibacter sp. X4; assembly: GCF_009917365.1. Taxonomy (NCBI): domain Bacteria; kingdom Bacillati; phylum Bacillota; class Clostridia; order Eubacteriales; family Oscillospiraceae; genus Neglectibacter; species Neglectibacter sp. X4. Next base: position 3,917 of record NZ_QWLE01000076.1, read on the forward strand.
AATCCCTCGGCTTGGGTTCAATCTGACAATGTGAACGCAAACTATGGAACCATTGAAACAAATGAGGGGATAGTTGGATCAAACGGCGGTAGCGGTATAATAATTGATAGTAATGGTTCTTTTGCAAAGGTAGAGAGTAACGATGGAACTATAAATAACAACGGCAACTACGCAACTGTAAAAAGCAATAGCGGTACGGTGAATCTGAATCATAACAACGGCAAAGTCTACAATAGGCAAGGCGGCACAATCACTGAGAACCAAGCCAATGTCTATTGGGACACAACTTTCAATAGAGCCGAGAACGTTAAGTATAGCTCTTTTGCAGATGATAAAAACTTCATCGGGGATGGCTTCACCATCTCCCCGGCGGAGGGCTATATCCTTGTGCTCAAGGACACAGCAAACGCCACCTTCACTTTGGTAAACGGAGCTTATAAGGTGACGGGAATTACCGCCGCCCCGGTTAAGTGGAACGTTACCGCCGTGCCCGCCGTGGCAGAGGTGGAGAAGGGGGGCGTTGTCACCAAGGTGAACGACTTGCAGGAGGAGCTTGCGTTTATTCTTAATAACGGCGCCACCGTTAGGCTTTTGCAGGATATGGAGCTGGAGAAAACCCTCTCGATAGAAATTGGCTGTACCCTGGACTTGAATGGGCATAATATCCACAATAAAGGCGAAGGGGACGCGATAAAAATTAACGGTGATAGTCTTGTAACCATTGAGGGCGATGGCACAATATCAGCTGCAGACGGCAGGAGCCTTGTTCAGAAGACTGGGGGGCTGGATCTGTGCGGCGGGACGTATACTTCGGGCGTAAAAATTGCTAATCAAACTTTCTATGTGTTCCTGGGCGCTGGATATGCCTTTTACCGTGACGGGCAGCTTGTCACGGGCGTGCTGGCTAATACGGAAATATCCGGCCCTGTCACGGTGGCTGAGTGTACGCATAGTTATGGTTATATCAGCGGCCCCGGAGAGCACCAAAAGAAATGTACAGCTTGCAATTTAGAAACTGAGCTGGAATACTGCACCTTCGGGGAGGACAGCCGGTGCGTTTACTGCAAGGCTTTGCTGGAGGTTAAGCTGAGTTCCACGGGACAAATAATTCGATATGACGGCACGCAGAAGGAGCCTTCGGTCACTGTCGAGGCAAACGGAAATAGAGTCTCTTCAGAACATTATACTGTTGAATATTCAAATAACATCAGAGCCGGTGAAGCTACTGTGACCGTTACCGGCAAGGAGGGATATTTCACAGGCTCGGCGACGACGAAATTTACCATCGAAAAGGCCACCCCCACCCTGACCGCGCCCACGGGGGCCATCCAGTACGGGCAGAAGCTGTCCGACAGCACCCTGACGGGCGGCACAGCGAAAAATGGGAGCCTGGATGTTGCCGGGAGCTGGAGCTGGGCCAATGGGGACACCCGGCCCACGGCAGACGGGGCTTTCCCCGTGACGTTCACCCCCAGCGACACCGCAAACTACAATATCCCGGCGAATGTCAATGCCAGCGTGACCGTGAACCCTGCCGCGCCGAAGATTACTCTGACTGCCCCTTCCCATCAGGTCGCGGGAGGCAGCGTCACCGTTGACTGCAAGGTGGAGAATCCGCACAATTCCGCGCTAACTGATGCGCCAGCCGCCACGTTGACCTATAAAGTCGGAAATGGTGAAGCGATGCCAATCACCGATGGCAAATTTACCATCCCAACGGAGACGGGGGTAGGCACAACTGTTACCGTTACCGCAACCACTACGGCTGTAGACGGCAAGTACACCGCCGCCACCCAAACGGCCACTGTGGCCGTCACCGATAAAATACCCGTAGAGATTAGCGGTATCAGCGTGGCCGGGCGGGCCTATAACGGCAAAGCGGTCGAATATACCGGCACCCCGGCAGTCAAGACGCTGGACGGCACTGTAGTCACGGACGCAGAAGTCAATTACGCTTGGAGCAGCGGCACGGCCCCCACCAACGCCGGGAGCTACACCCTGACAGCGGCTGTAGGCGGCGACAAATATATTGGCAGTACAGTGGTAAATTTCACCATCGACAAGGCCACCGTCACCATCACCGCAGACAACAAGTCCGCCACCGTGGGGAGCGCGCGGCCCGACCTGACTTATACGGTGTCTGGCCTGGCCGACGGCGAGGAACTAACCACCGCTCCCACCCTGACCTGCGACGCGGATATGAGCAAAGCGGGCAGCTATCCCATCATCGCCAGCGGCGCGGTTGTTCCGGCAACAGTCAACTACAACACGGCTATTACCTATGTGCCGGGCACCCTGGCGGTGACTGCCAAACCTTCCAGCGGCGGCAGTTCCGGCGGCACCACCACTCCGCCCAGCCAGTCTGTCACCACGGACACTAACCAAAATGCCACCCAGACCACCGCCACCCCTACGGCCACCACCCAGGGCGGCACGGCTACTGCAACCGTTAGCACAAGCATGGGCAACGAGATCGTCAAGCAGGCCGTGGCGAACAAGAGCGAGACGGTGGTGATCGCCCCCAAAACCGGCAACGCCACTAAGACCGAGGTGTCCATCCCCGCCGCCACCGTGGGGCAGATAGGCACCCAGACCAGCGCCAGCCTCATCGTGTCCACCTCCGTGGCGGACGTGACCATCCCCAACGGCGGGCTGGGCAGTCTGGCCAGCGCGGGAGGCACGGTTACTGTCACCGCCCAGCAGACAGGGGATTCGGTGGAGCTGCTCGTCACGGCAGGCGGCGAGGTTGTGGAGAGCATTCCCGGCGGCATCACCCTTACCGTGCCTGCGAAGGATACAACCCCCGGCACCGTCGCCATGCTGGTGCGAGAGGACGGCACTCGCGAAGTGGTACGCAAGTCCGTGGCCGGGGAAGCCAGTGTGACTGTGCCTCTAGACGGCTCCGCCAAGCTGATAATCGTAGACAACAGCAAAACCTTTGACGATGTGCCCGCCGACAGTTGGGCCGCTGACGCGGTAGCCTTTGCCAGCGCTCACGAGTTGTTCAACGGCACCGCGCCCGGCCAGTTCAGTCCCAATACCGCTATGAGCCGGGGCATGCTGGCGGTTGTCTTGCACAATCTGGAGAGCAACCCGGAGCAGGCCCTCACAGGCGTTTTCGGCGACGTGGACAACAGCCAGTGGTACGCTGAGGGCGCGGCCTGGGCCGCGGAACAGGGCATCGTCGGCGGCTACGGAAACGGACAGTTTGGGCCCAACGACCCCATCACCCGGGAGCAGTTGGCCACCATGCTCTGGCGGTACGCAGGGGAGCCGAAAGCGGCAGGCGCAGCTTTGGCTTTCACCGACGCGGATAAGGTCAGTGACTACGCAAAAGCTGCCCTGCTGTGGGCCTCAGAGAACGGTGTCATCAACGGCAAGGGGAGTGGTATCCTAGACCCGAAAGGGCTGGCTACCCGGGCCGAGGTGGCGCAAATGCTTAAAAATTTCATGAAATAAAGATGCATGTGACGAAGGAGGGACAGCAAGCGCTGCCCCTCCCTTTTATACTCGGACTGTGCGGTACCGGAATGTGCATTTGCTCACACCTCTTTTTCCCTGAGTTTACATGAAAGCATGCCAACAAAAAAGTATTGGGCTGTTCAGCACTCCAGTGCTAATTTTGTTCGCCCTCTGATTATTCAGTTATCTATGAGATTCTCTTCCAACCCATCACCTGTTACCGCCATTTCAATGCGGCGCAAAGCATCTTGCAACTGAACCACGTTCTCATAGTAAGCGGCTTCATCCACCAGCCCTGTGGCGTTGGCCACAAACGCGACCTGGTTCAGATTATTGCCAATCTCACACAGCTCTCGTCTCACGGCGTGGTAGTCAGCAGGCGGAGTTTCCCTTGGCTTGTAGCCGTGGAGCAACTGCCGTATGTAAGCGGACTTGCTCAGCCCGCATTTTCGCGCCCGGCGCTCCAACAGCTTGAAGTCCCTCTCGCTCAATCTCATGTCAGACTTTCTTTGTCTCTCCAAAAAATCATCCTATTATTTTTAATTTTAGGGGTTGCAGGGGATTCTCCCCTGCCCGGGCATTTGTCTGCACACTTGTCCGCACAAGGGTCTGCACAAATGCGATGCTGGCGTGCGCTCTGAACGCCATTTTTTCGACGTTCAGAGTTTTCGGCCCTACGGGCCTTGTTTTTGCCCATGGTTTGCTGCTCAAGCGAAAATCCGCGACTGCTATTTTGCTTTTTCATAATGAAACCCTCCTTGAATTTTCATTTTTTGCGTTACAGACTGCTTGAAGGGCTGCGCTGCAAGAAACCCGTCCGGTGAGCCGGGAATGCGCAGATGCGCGTTTTGCGGAAAAGAGTTCACCAGCGAAAGGTGGCATGGCAGGGAGTACTGCAGCCGGGAGTGTTATTTGCAGGCTATGGCACAGACGAGGGAGGATAGGGTCTGCGGCTGGTGCGGA
>NZ_QWLE01000077.1:0-8213 GCF_009917365.1 Neglectibacter sp. X4
TTATCGCCGCGGTACACGTCCGTTGTATCGCTATTTGGGCTGCTATCCGTACTTAATTCGTGTAGACACTATCTAGATAGTGTCTACACAAGGTAGAGGAATTGTGATAGAATGGAAGCATCAAAAAAACAGGAGAGGAAAAGATGGATGCTTCTTATCACAGACACGACATAAGCGATCAAGGAACATCGCTTCCTTATCCTCACGGCTTGCTACGGCGTAGTTTATATCCGAAAACTTAAAGGTCTTGGAAAACTTGTCCCTGCCCACCTGAAAGATACCGTCATCATAAATAGCGGCAATAGGGATCACATCCTGAACGCCCTTCGGCACAACAAACTTTTCCTTGTCCTGTTTGAATAAATTGGTAAGCGTTTTAATCATTTGATTTCAAAACCTCCTTCTGCTTCTTTTCCATACCCGGCTTCATCAGCTCCAAGTAGGTGTTTGTGGAATGAAACACGAGCTTCTTCGGCATAAGAAACTCCGATTTTATCCACGCATAGATGAATTTCTCAGCGGTCATTCCGTTGTATTTGATAAAGCCAAGAGCCGCAAAGGGGGCGGCTCCCAAAATGCACATCCACGACACGGTTTCCGTACCGACATAGGGTTTCAGCAGGAAATATAATCCTACCGCCACCGCACAAGCACAGACAGAAAAAATGAACTGTCTGAGTGACAGTCCGAAAAACATCGCTTCCGTGTAGTTTCTGATTTCACGGTTAATTTTTACTTCCATTAAAAGCTCCTTTCTATTGGCATAAAAAAATCGCCACCCTTTTCAGATGACGATTTCCTGTCCCAATTATTCTGTTGTTATTTGACAAGCCAACTGTAGTCCTTACGACAGTCGAGGATATAATCCACATATACTTTGTCGTCCTGTATTTGGTAGAGGACAAGATACCATTTTTCAACAAACATCTTGTGATACTTGTTTGGCGTGATATACAATTCCTCGAAAAATGGGAATCGCTGTGGCATATGGGAAAGAGAACGCATGGCAACCATGATTTCTTTCTTTTTTGCTGTCGCTGCCTCCTTACTGACCTGTGCCATAAATCGGATATGCGTTCCCAGCATTCTTTTAGCCCTGTCGGAAACGATAACCTTATACTTTCTGTTATCTGCCATACGCTATACCTCTTCAATTACTTCATCGAGATAAGCGTCCAACTCGTCAAGGGTGCAGCCGTTTCTTCCTGCAAGCCTGTCTTCTTCGACAGCAAGCAGTTCCTCACGGAGCTTGAGCATTTTCTCACGCCTGTTATAGGTTTCAATATCCATAACAACCAAATCCCCTTCACCATTCTTGGTAAGGAAAATAGGCTCTGCGGTTTTTCTGCACATTTCGGCAATTTCATTGTAGTTCTGGCGGATTGCTGCGGATGGACGGATGTTCATAACGATACCTCCTCGTAATTTTATATCCATAGCAATATTCCATCTATATTATACCCATTTCATACAACAAAGTCAACCATACCACAAAAAATTTACAATTACAATCCCATCATCTCCCGGATAATCCTGTCGCTCATTTTCACGCTACCGACAAGCACAAGCATATTAAAGAGCAGTTCTCCGATATACGCCCACACCTGTGTTACCGCCGCAGCGTCAGGATTGACAACGGGCGGAGAAGCGGCAAATAGTGAAAAGATGATACACGCCAAAACAATGACAGCGCCCTCCAAGCAGACAGCGCAGTAGCTCTTTATGAATGACTTGCCCACATTCTGGCTCGGCTCTCCGGCAAAGGTGGAAAGGGGAACGGGAGCAAGGGCAGTATACATATATAACTTGAAAAATCTGCCGTACACCGTCATAATCAGGATAAAGGACATTATGGTAATAAACAGACCGCCGATCAGCGTAACCGCCCATAAGGGGATACTCTCAAAGAAGCCGCAGCTTTCAATGGTATCCACCATCTCCTGCGGCAAGGTAGTATGCTGTGCCGAGGAAAATCCGGCGGCGGTCATAATCGTAGAAATTACTCCCTGCACAATATTGAACAGGGCAAGCATTAACTCCATACCGTAGGTTATCGCTCCCTTTGCAAGAGCGAAACGGATAAACAGCTTTAAGGTGTGTTCCGGTTTTTTTACCTCTGTATAATTCCATTAGAGAACATTTAACAGATACCCCCATATCCAGAGATATAAGGGTATCTCAATTTCATCCGGCCCGATACTTTTCTATCTCTGCCTTTATCTTTTCTCTGGCCCGAATAACCGAGTGTCTGATTGATTGCGGTCTACAATGCTCTATCTCCGCAATCTGGCGGTAGTTGAAGTCATATTCATGGTAGAGAAGAAAACGTCGCCGCTGGATTTCAGGGAGTGCGGCAATCGCTTTGGTAAGTAGTTCCTGCTGTTCTGCGTCAAAAATCAATTCCTCAACACTTTTGGGCACTCGGAACGCCCGGTTATAAAGCGTTTCATCCCACACGTCTGACGCTTCTTGGTGCCGCCAATTGGATTGTTGGAGGTTACGGTTTTTGCGCTCCATTTGACGAAATTCTACAAAGAACGGCTCGGATACCTCCAAATCATAAAATTCACCTTGACCATCTGTAAAGCTGATAAAGTACAATGTTTCGCCATCGCTACGCACTTCCGTCCGAAGTGTGTAGACCTTATCCATGAACGTCATTTGTCCGTCCTCCTACGAAAAAGCTGGGTGAGAGGACTTGACCTCTCACCCAGCAGCCCGTGGGGACTTGCGATTTTGGAGTTACCCTTGAAATTTCTTCAATTTCTTTTTCAGTACAGCTATCCGCTTATAAATGGCATCTGTGGACAGATGGACGAGCACAGCGATCTCATTGGTGGAGTACCCATTCATTTTCAGCACAGAGATTTGCAAGGTGAGCTTGTCCACTGTCAGCAGGGTTTTGAGCAGTTCCGCGTTTTCAATATCATTCAGCAGATCTTCCACCGTATAAATCTCGGTTGATATTTTGCTCCCGGCAACGCTATCAAGATATGTACCTGTATCCTGCAACTTTTCAAAAAAGCGCCTGTCCGAATTGAACATAGCCCTGTCCCAAAGACGAAGCTGTTCAATCGTGCTTTCATCCATACCGCAGTTCCGAAGAACCTTTTCTTCAGCCAGTTTCCAACGCTGCCATTTTCGTTCTTCTTTGCCATGATTGTATGACATGACCGTTTCCTCCCATCTGTTTTTTTGAAATTCAGATGGGAGGGAGGGCTGCGGCAGCGGGGCCAGACTACACAATTCAGCAATAGAAATACGCCTGCTCGGGAAATACGAGCAAGCGCATCGGAATTAAAAGTATTATTCAGATGATTAGACAGTTCATACTTGTGGCTGGAATACACCCCGGAAAAGACTGGGCTTTTTTTGATGTTTTAGCTGCGGATATCCCTTGTAGATATATAACGTAGTTCACGGCAGTTGGCCCCTTCAACCGCCATTACTATCAAGAGATTTTCGGAACAATAGAAAACGGCGGCTTCGATTTCTCAAAGCCGCCGTGGTTTGGGTATGCGGATATAGCTGCTTACACGACGGCTTTTTTTCTTTTGCCGTCGTGCGGCAGATAACTTCATATTTGCTAAATGATTGCTGTTCTCATGTTACGGCAGTTCGGGCCTTTCCTCTGTATGGTCAAAGTGAAAGAGTATTCCAGCCGCGCTTTATCCCCTGTATAAGAGGATGTTACTTCTCCATTGTAACTTCGTGTTTTCCAATCGTCGCCAGCCAGCGGTAGGATATAAAACAGAAACTCGGCATCTTCATCGGTATCTTTCAACTCCTGCAAGGCGGTGTCTTTGGGAAGCTGCTCAAACAAATCAGTGTATTCTTTTGTGTCTGTCGCAGCCCCAACCTTGTCCCGAAACTCGGCTACGGTCATTTCCTCGTAGCCTTCAAATCGGAGGGACAGCAGTTTTTCATGTTCCCCGCTGGTAAAGGTGCTGTCCGACGGGAGGGTATCTTTTGCGCTGACGGGTATGCCGGGGGTCGGGGTGTTTCCCTGTTCTCCGCAACCTGCCAGCGCACCCATGATAAGCAGAGCGGCGAGAACGAGTAATAGGTATTTTTTCATTATCAAATGCTCCTTTCTGTTACCCTTTCCGGGTACAGCTTTATCATACCGGCCCAGCTTGAATTGAGTTTGTATTGAATATGTTTTTTATGTGGAGATAGAGAAAGGGCGGCAAGCCTTTCGCTCACCGCCCTTTGGGATCAGATATTTCTAAAATTGTACCGACACCATCACACCCTGCGCTGTGTTTTCGATTTTGATTGCCGCCCCATGCAGATCAAGAATTGTTTTGACGATGTATAAGCCCAAGCCTGTGCCGCCCGTCTGCCGGTTTCTTGACTGATCGACTCGATAAAACGCCTCAAACAATTTTGGAATGTCCTCGTCAGGGATATGTACCCCTGTATTCTCAATCGTCAAATGCGCTTTTTCATCGGCCCGACATACTTTAACCGTTATGTATTCCCCCGCTGGAGAGTATGCGGCGGCGTTCCCCAAAAGGTTGTCCACCACCTTTTGAAGAAGCTGCAAATCGCCTGAAATGCTGACCTCCGAGGATATGTCTTTTTCAACCGTCAATTCATGTTGCATAAACAAATCTTCATTTGCTGCCAGACGGTCTTTGATCAGTTTGTCAAAGTGAATGTGCGAGGGATTGAACGCATACCTCGGCGTGTCCAACCGTGATATTGTCAAAAGCTCCTGCACCATTCTCTCTAAGTTATCCGTAACTTCCAGAGATTGTGCAAGATAGGTTTCCCTGTCCTTATAGCGTCCCACCTGATAGAGCATACCTTGTAGCTGGCCTTTGATAATAGTAATAGGTGTTTTTAGTTCGTGAGAAGCCGCCGAAAAAAACTCTACCCGCTGGCGTTCAAGCTGTCGCTCCATATCAATATCAGCTTGCAGCTTCTGATTTGCACTCTGTAGCTCCGATAAGGCGGACGATAGTTTTCTCGACAGGTCATTTAAGCTGTCAGCGAGAACACCTATTTCGTCTGTGCGCCGGACAGTACATAGGCCGTTGAAATCCAATGCTGCCATTTGTTTTGATATTCTACTGATTTTTTTAATGGGTGTTGTCATGTAAATGGTATAGAAAAAGGCTGCGATGATGGAAACAACAATAATCACAACGCTCAAAACAGGAATTGCTTTTTGAAGTGCCTCCACCACCTGACTTTCCTTTTCTGTATTTTTAGAAAAGAATACTATATATTCCTCTGTGCTGTCCGTAAAGGTTAGTCGGCACCATTGTGATGTATCATTATTGTTAAATTGCTTGAGTTCTTCGTTGTTGCTTTGAAAAAGGTGGAAAACAAACTCATCATCATTTTTTTCAACAATCTGATTACAATAATCCTCTATGACAGATAATGCTTCCTCTTTTGTAAAGCGGGAAATGTCCTCAACGAAATAAGGCAGTTCCTCATCTATCGTAGAAAAATCATGCGTATATATGTATGGAGCAAATTGGGTTATGCAGAAATATGTTATAGAACAGCAGACTGCCATTAGGACGGCAGTCATCAAAAAAACTTTTGCAGACAGACTACTTCTAATCTTCCTTATCAACTCTATATCCCACCCCTCTAATTGTTTCTATGTAGTCAGCGGTGCCGAGCTTTTTCCGCAGATTTTTGATGTGTGTGTCAATAATCCGTTCTTCTCCGAAAAATTCATATTTCCAAAGAGTTTGTAAGAGATTTTGCCGCGTTAAAATCCGGCCTTGGTGCATGATTAGCTCCCGCAATATCTCAAACTCGCGGGGCGTGAGGTCGATATTTTCTTGCTTTGTATATACCCTGTACCCCTCTAAATCCAAAGTGAGGTCTTTGTATGTGATTGTGTGCGGTTCGTCTGACTGTTTTGCAGATCGACGCAGGACGGCGGCGATTTTCCGTAGCAAGACGGGCATGGAAAACGGCTTTGTGATATAATCGTCCGCCTGCATATCCAACCTCTTAATCTGATTTTCCTCTCCATCCAATGCGGTAAGCATGATGATAGGCACATCTGACTTTTGCCGGATAACCTCGCATACACCGTAACCGTCAATTTTGGGCAGCATAATGTCAAGCAGTATCAGATCAAAAGGCTGCTCGGAATACTTTGCAAGTGCTTCAACACCGTCAGACGCTAATACAACGCTGTGGCCTGCTTCCTCAATGAAGTCGTGTAGCAATGCCTGTATGGATAAATCGTCCTCCACAATTAAGATTTTGCTCATGGCGCACCTCCTGCCTGTAGAGTATAACAGGGAAATGTGAATCTATTGTGTAGTTTTAATTCTTTTCATTTTCACATCAAGATTATATACGGACAACTGAATTGCTTCAAGACTTCTTTGCCCCGTGATATGAACTATTAAAGTCAATGAATAGAATTTTGTAGACATATCCAAACCAGGAGATGAACAATAGAATGTAACAGGGTGATATGAATATGGCAAAAAGGCCTGTACCACGATATGATTTCAAAGCGTTTGGGGCGGCAATCAAAGCGGCGCGGCTGGAACGTAAAGAGAGCCGGAAAAAGGTATGTGACGAGATGTACTTATCCCCGCGCTATCTTGCCAACATTGAGAACAAAGGCCAGCACCCAAGTCCGCAAATCTTTTTCGAGTTAGGCCGTCTGCCACTCGGACAGGCTCTTTTGATTGCCCATAGCGGTTATCAAGCATACGCACTTCGTCCGGCGTTAAAAGCTCACGACCGGAAATCTGATAGTTTGTTGAGTAGTTCCCGCTCCGCCCTGACGATTTTCCAAAGGTGTTGGCGTCAATCGTTTCTTTGCCAAGCAGTTCGGACACATATTTGTGCGTACTCTGCTCGTTGCCTCCGAGATAGAGAAATTCGTCACAGTTGCCCACAATGCTTTCCCATTGCTTCTCAAACAAGGCTTTTAGCTGTGCCAAGTTTGCCATTTCAGTATTCCTCCACATCTAACAGCCGGTACGGGTTGTCGAGGTAATCCCCTCCGATATAGCTAAGCTGCTTCATGCGGATCGCCAATGCAGTTTTGGAACACCCCAACAACTCCGTCATTCCTACAAACCGGTCGTACTCTTCCTTAGCGAAAACCTTATTGAGCATCCGTATTCCTCCCTGCACATCGAACAGGCGCATGGCTTGTTCGACAAGACCTTTCGGAAGGAGCATAACAGAGGCGAGGGCGTTGCTCTACCATTCTTCCCAATCCTCTATGGGTTTTCTTCGGACAGTATTCGCTTTACAGAAGTGAATCGGTCTCTCATGCAGCTTTGCGCCGTAATCCTGCGGGAAGAGCATTTTCAAGACCTGATGGCTTGTCTCGTGCATGATGGTAAAGTTCCTCCGCCCGTTTTGCTCCACACACTCCCGCAGATCACTTTCAATCAAAACCGTTTTTCCATCGAGGAAGTAAACCTCTCCAGAATCATCGCACCCCGGCAATTCTATCCCTATCTCCTCATAAGAGGTCATTCCAAGTATAGAGCCATCAAAGGAAAGGTGCTGATAGTCGATTTTCAGACCTAACAGGCTCTCTGCGAGAATCTCAGGATATATCCGATATACCGGCTGATTTGCTACCTCCGGCAGCTTCATGCATGCTCGGATAACCCGATTTGCGATAGCCTCAATGTCTTTTCGGGATAACCTTTTCAATTTTTCCTCCTTCACCCAAACTTCGCTTCCACAAACCATCGCCCGTTCTGCTCATCAAAAAGGTGCGTCTCGCTTCGACCAATTCTTATGGTGTAGCGAATACCACGACCGCCAACTTCTGAAGCAGCCCTGCGGACTTGAAGCACTCTGTCGATCTCGTACTCTTCCTCATCTGCCATTCGTATTGCTTTCCGCAGGCAAGAACCGTCCGGCTTGTGTTCGGCGTTTACTGCGACAATGGTTGGGGGCAGTGTTAAGTTGTGAAAAACAGAAAAAAGTGCCTAAGAGCGCATACTTCACAAGGTGAAGTATTATACTCATCAGGCACTTTGTAACTCGGATACTGTGTTCGTTCTACGACGAACCTGATACTATGTTAAGTAGTATAACAGATTCCAAGTCAGAACGCAAGTGAAAAGTGCAAATTTACTAATACGGTTTTGATATCTGTTTTACTGTTTCAGGAAAAGAAATTTAGGGAATAGACTGGAAAAAAAGCCTGGCCTGTGGTATAATGGCTTTGAAAGAAAGGATAATCTCGAATTATC
>NZ_QWLE01000078.1:0-8051 GCF_009917365.1 Neglectibacter sp. X4
AAAGCGGAAAAGTGCCCCGTGGCACTTTTTGTGGCGCTTTTCGAGAAAAAATGCGATGCTTGCTCGTCCAGAACCACAGTTCCGGACGCTTTGACGCCTGCGGCGGTTCTCGCCCCCAAACCTCCCCGTTTTCCTCCTGCCAAACAGGCAAATCCGACCTGTCCAAAACCGGATTTCCCGTAGGCTTCTGTTTTGCCGCAAGGTACTTCTTCACTTGTCCGGGCACGGTTTTTCATAGAGTTTTTCCAGAAATTCCCCCAAAGGCCCCTCCAGAGACGGCCCTTTTTGGTTCAAATAAGTAGCAAAGGCTTCTGCTTTTTCTGGAGAAATACTGTCCGGTAAGTGCTTTTCCATCAGCTTTTTCTCCTGCTTTGCCGTTAAAAAATGCTCTTTGTGTTGTCGTTTTTATCACCGTGAGACGCGGAATCCACACGGAAATCCATGAAAAAACACCCTTTTGTACATGGCATAGCTTCCCTTTAGCTTTCACGCTGTGATGGATTTTTATCTTTCCCGAACAAAATCCCCCTGAATTTCTCGTTTGGGATAGGTTGTAGTCATGGAAAAGGGCCGCGGCTTTTTCTGCCGCGGCCCTGCCTGCACCTTTCACTGTACTAAGTATAACAGGAAAAAGTCCCCTAAAGTTCCCCTAAAATTCCCCTATTTTGAAAAATCTGGGCCTTTTGGCAAAAAACTGTAAAAACAGGTTCTTCTCCATTGGGTTCCCTCTGCCTGCACTTTTCACTGTACTTAATTATAACATAAAAAAGTCCGCAAAAAGTCCGCAAAAAGTCCGCACTTTTTGTGGCTTTTATTTTGATGCCAAGAGATCCTGGAAAAAATTGACAGAGTTTTTATAGAGGCTTTACGGATTTTGACCTACGTCTGGCCACAAGCAAGAAGGCTTTAAGGGCTTCTCTCAAAATACCTGTTTTGATTATATTTTTATTTGAAAAATCATTTTAAATTTGTGTTGACAGATAAATCCAAATATGTTATACTTTATAAAGCAATACTGAAATTCTATTTTTGTATCTGGAATCTAAATATACCTCTTGGCTATGAAACCCATCAAACAGAATTGTCTATAAGCAAAACAGTTTTTTTAATTTTAAATACATTTAAAACTGGAACTGCCAAGTTGGAGTGCAGGGAGGAAGGGTTTTGTAGGTAGTCTCGATAATCCGCTGGAGGAGATGGTAGCTGTCATGATCTTAGCGACAGAAATCAAGCGAATTCTTTTCCGGTTCCCCAAAAGGACTATTTTGACGATATCTATAGCTGCTGCTCTGTTGTGCTGTTTTATCGGTTATTTGGGCAATATGCAGTCTGGGGAGAATGCTTTAATCCACTTGGGGCAGGCTGTGCCTGTAACGGTACAGATTGCAAGCCGGAATGGCAGAAATACACAGCGCCTGGAGATCAGGCAAAAAACTTTCCAGGGCATTATGGCCTTAGGTATCCGCGATGCGCAGTATACAGCCGGGGCGCGCATATCCATGGCTCCAGATGGATTTATTCCAGAAAACGGCATGTTGGGAGACAGCCTGTTGGCGGTAAACAATCTGACAGTGCTGGAAAACCCTGACGCAAACGCGTTTTATGAAAATGTGGAAGTACCTTTTTGGGAAGAAGGCCAAGCTGTTTGTTTTTTACAGGATGACTATGCTGCCAGGCAAAATCTTTCCGTGGGAGATATGTATCGCCCTTATATTTATTCGCCCCGGTACAATAGCGATGGCTTTTCCCTATATTATGAAAACCTGGGACAGAAATCCTTGAAAATTGTTGGCACTATACCTGATGATATGGTTTCAGGGGAGGTTATTGTACCTGTTGCGTGGCTATGGCAGGCAGAGGAGGATGCGGGCATCGAACCAGTGTGCAGTTCCTTTCAGGGGATTGTAGAGGATCCCCTGCATTTGAACGATTTCAAGAAAAATCTGCCAGCTTGCGGCTTGGGGCCGGTTGCTGTGGATGCGAACGAAGAAAGTGTGGGAAATGCTCTGCTGGTACATGACAGGCAGTATATTGAGAAAGCGGAGCAGTTGATACAAAACAACAGGATACTAAAAAGTTTTTTGCCTTTTTTCTCCCTGACGCTTATCATGATTACGATGATTGTCACCTTTTTTCTTATGCGCAGTGTACGCCGCGATATGGCGCTGGCTATGGCATTGGGACAGCCCCGAATCAGGTGTGCCCTTCCTTATTTTTGCAGTATCCTCATTGCTGATTTAACAGGGGGACTAGTTGTTTTCGTGCCTGTGTGGTGTATAACAAATATTTCCCCGCTGCGCTTTTTGGGCGTCTATGGAATGTTCTACGGCTGCGCCGCTGTGGGAGTGGCAGCAGCACTGTTGCTTGTATTCCGATTTGATCCTTTGACATTGCTGTCAGCATCTGAATAATGGAATACGGGACTGTTATGTGATAATGGAGAGGGGAGCGGTGCCGCATGGCGGTTCCTATGAAAATATTAACCGCAGAAAACGTCAGCTATGCATACAAAACAAAGTATCAGACGGTCTATGCTCTGCGCGAAGTTTCCTGTACCTTTGAAACCGGAAAGCTGTATGCCATTGTGGGCAGATCAGGCAGCGGAAAGTCCACCCTGCTGTCCATGCTTTCAGGAATGGCTATGCCTGATCAGGGAAAAATCATCGTGCAGGGGGAAGAACTGACAGCAAAGAAATTGCCAAAGCACCGCCGGGATAATATTTCTGTTATCTATCAGGCGTTTAATTTGTTCCCTCAACTGACTGTGCTGGAAAACGTAACCTTTCCTATGGAAATTGTCCGGCGCGAAAGGGACGGCTATACAGAAAAAGCCAGGACATTGCTGGAAAGCGTGGGCATAAAAGAGAACCAGTTCCGCAAGCTTCCCGCGCAGCTATCCGGGGGAGAGCAGCAGCGGGTAGCTATTGCCCGCTCTTTGGGAAGTCCCGGAAAAATCATGCTGGCAGACGAGCCGACCGGCAATCTGGATACGGAGAACGGAAAAATTGTGCTGGACATCTTGAAGGATTTATCCTATAAAAAAGGGTATTGCGTGATTATTGTAACCCACGATATGGATATTGCCGCAAAGAGCGATGCAGTGTATCATATGCAGGATGGGAGATTGGAGCGAGGGTAATGGAAAAGCCGCATATTCTTTTGATCAAAACAGCTCTTGGAAAATATTTCTACGAGGTCGGTAGGAATGAGATCGTTGCTATTCAAGATGATTTATTCGCATTGCTTAGTACTGTGATGAAAACAGGAGTGCAGCCAGAACAGGATGGACGAGAAGTAACTACCCAATACTATAATTTAGTGGAATGCGGTTATTTACAGCCTTGTGTGATAGAAGAGATACGACATCCTCTGACAGATGAGCTGCATTGTATGCTAGAGCGAAAAATAGAAAAAATAACCCTGCAGGTTACGCAGTCATGCAATTTGCGTTGTACATATTGTATCTATTCGGAGACTGGTAATTTTAGTCAACGTTCACATTCTTCCTTGCAAATGAGTTTTGAAACCGCAAAACGCGCTCTTGATTTTTGTCGAGCTCACTCAGAGGACACTACAAAAATACATATTGGTTTTTACGGAGGAGAGCCATTACTTTCATTTCCGATAATCCGGCAAATAATTGCATATTCAGAAAAAATATTTTCCGGAAAATTAATCAGTTATGATATGATTGGTCAAGTTACATATCCTTTTTGGGCACAAAATCTTAAACCATCTGATTTAGTCTATAGAATCAATAATTTTATAAGTAGGATGAGTGAGGAGAAGCATCCCGATGTTGTTCTGATCCGGCTTCCCTTACCAACGATAAAATATGATAGCAATAATCCATTTGATTTTGGCATTATCTCTTTTATAGTCTCACAGGCTGTACACGGTGATGGGTGTATCTGCTGTGCACCTTCTTAAACTCCGGCTATTGGATTCTGGGATAATCTTTCTGATAATTATCTTTCAAAATTTGGTTACCCGATTCTCGGTGTCTGTCTCAATAATTTAAGAGTCTATAGAACTGATATAGAAGGGGTTAGCACATATCGTGTTGGTTGGACCGAAATATCAGATGAGCTACAGATATTGAACCAAAATAACCAACTATCGTTTTTTCACCTTCAGGATACAGATTTATTTGAGCAGTCGCGAGGAGTTATGTGAAGCCAAAACTTACACAAGGAGCGTTTTAAAATGAAAAAAATTAAGAAACAGAATCCAAAATCAGCACAATCAGTGCATGAGTTTGCTTGCCCTTGTGTAGCACCTTGTTACACAGGGTGTAGCGGTGACTGGCACTATCTGTCGCTGGACACAGCCGTTGTTCCTGGTATGCAGACTGTGAACTACTAAAGCCATAAGGCTTCGGCGTGGGGAATCAGGGAAGCCTGGTTCCCCGCTTTCGTTTTTAATTCCACATAACCGGGGCAGAAGGAGCGCGGATAAGACATGAAAAACAGCTTGAAGCAGTTATTTCGGACGCCAGGAAAGACAGCCGTGTTTTTTCTGCTTTCCTGCGCGGCAGCTTTGCTGCTGGCAGTAAGTCTGGAGCTATGGATTTCAACCGACGAAAAGATTCAGACGGTAGAGGAAAGCTTTACCACTCTGGGAACCGTTCAGCAAAAAGGGGTTGACACTTTTCCCCAAACAGAGATATGGAGCGCCGGGATATATCCGGTCTTTGACCTGAACGCGGACTATGAAAAGCTGGATAAAACAGCAGGGTATATAGAAGAATTCTGGCCGGGTCTGGAAGAACCGGAAACAGAGGGCATTTCCCTGGCAGATTTGGATTTCCCAGAGGCGGAGTACCTCTTTGGCCCTGAGAAGCGGCCCTATTATGGTGCGTGGATTCCGCAGGCAAAAGAGTCCCAGCCCGTTACCGCCCTTCTTTCGGTCTGGGAGTTTACCCCTCTGGAAACAGCAGAGCCGGGGACGCCGTTCAAGGCGGAGGTGGGGCGTGTTTTGGCTGGACGGGGACAGTCCAGCAGCCATGAAGTGTACATTTGCGACCACTATAACAGAGAACCGGAAGAATTGGAGGCTGGCAAGACCTACATCGGATATCTTTCTTCCAGTGTGACCTTTACGCATAAAGATACGCAGGCTTTGCTTTCTGAATGCAGTTTGCTGCCCTATCCGCTGAGCAGCCACCCAAACTCTGCTCCCCCTTATTATGCGGAAGTGACGGATGGATTTTATGAGACGGAGCGGGGAAAAAGCTGGACAGCGCTGGCGGAAGCCATCGAACGGAAAAGATATACTTTCCCGGTTCTGCCAACCGGCAGCTTGAAGCTTCTTCCATCTTTTCATAGCGGAAAGGCCAATGTGCAGCACGGCCGTGAAATCTCCCAGGAGGAATTTGACAGCGGGGCACAGGTCTGCATGGTTTCCACGGATTTCCTCCAAAAACAGAACCTTGAAATAGGGGACAGGATATCCCTCTCCCTGTACTATGCGGATTACCGCTTTTCTCCCCGCATGGAATATGGCGGGGATGGCGTGCTGTACTACTCCCGGATGAATCTGGTAAATGAGAACGGGGAAATGTACCCGGTTTTCTGGAAAAGCGAATATGAAATTGTGGGCGCCTACTTTTCTGCTGCCGTATATAATGCGCCGCGGGAGGCAATAGAGCTTTCCGATCAACTGCTGATTATCCCCGCTAATTCTGTAAAAGCTTCTGATACAGGTTCTGTAAGCGAGACGGGCCCCATGCTGCACACCACCACCTCCTTTACCATACCGAATGGGACAACTGAGAAATTTTTGCAGGCCCTGAAGGAAAATGTACCGGAGCACAGCAGGGTTGAGGTGAATTTTGAAGATGGGGGCTACGCCCAGATCCTCGCAAACCTTACAAAGATGAAGACCACCTCCATCCTTCTCTTTTTCATAGCTGCGGCGGTGGCGCTGACCGTACTTATGCTGATGCTGTATTTCTTTATCCTCAAGCAGGCTCGGCGCACAGCCATTGAAACCAGCCTGGGCATGACAAAACGGCAGTGCCGGATTTCATTGGTGTCAGGAATTATGGCTATCTGCATAGCCGGAACCTTATTAGGGGCAATGGGCAGCCTGGCCTTAACTTCCGCGTCGGAGGAATACTCATCCAGGGAAACAGAACCCATATTCAGCACAAAGTACAGCACCTGGACGCGTGAGGGGGGTTCCCTGCCTTTAACGAGTGAGCACAATGGCAGCGCGGCTTCTGCCCTTCGCGCCGTTTCTGTGGCCCTGGCTTTACAGGGGATTACCGTATTTTTATCCATTTTGTTTGTAAACCGAAACTTGAAGATGGATCCCATTCTGTTCATAAACGGAAAAGAGCAGGGCCTATGAAATCAGAGAGAAAAACAATATGCCTGATTGACGGCCCGATCAATTTGGCAGTGCTTTCCGCACTGGCAGGACGTGTTCCAAAAAATTTGACGCTGCTCAACCAAAATACGGATTATGTTCCCTCAGGGCCTTTGCCCATCAGCCATGGAACAATTTGCATGGCTTTACTGATTGAAACATCTCTGGAACAGGGAATCTTGGAGAATGTCAGGTTTATACATATTTCCATACATAATTCTACAGGACAAAATTCACTGGCCCTTTTATTGAAGGCATTTGAATATTGTGACATTATTCAACCAGATATAATTTCCATGAGCGTGGGAATATTTGACCGGCTGTATGCCAAAAAAATGCTGCCTTTTTTGAACCGTTGGCGTGGTAAAACGCTCGTATTCGCTTCAGCATCTAATGATATTCGGCTTGTGTATCCTTCTGCTTTTAAAACGGTAATCGGCATAAAAGGCCAGAAAAAAGACGACTTCCAAATTCAAAAAGCTGACAATCCGTTGGATGGAATTGACCTTGTAGTTTCCCATCGTGAGACACCGATTTTAGGAAAAGTTAAAAAACAATATGGATTAAGCTATAAAGGATATAACAGTGTATTAGTGCCTCAGATAAGTGTAATTGCGGCAAACCAGCTTATAACACGCAGTGTCAAATCAGAAAAGAATGCAGTAGTACAGAGCATCGTGACAGAGGAAGCCCCTAACACGCTGACTATCTGTCCTGTTAATTCAGAAAAACGGGGAACAGAAATACCTGTTATTTTGATTTCTTACGTTCCTAAAGGAAAAGATTGCAGGGCAGCTTTCGCCCGAAGCCTTCAAAATGAATTTGAGAAACATGGTTACGGATGCGCTGTATTATGTGATTTCTTGCAAACTTCCAGCTTTGAAAAAGGATGGTATTTGTTACGTGAGAAGCGTTTGCGAACAGATCTGGTATATTATCTGAATGCGCTGTCCGAAAATATTTTCCTTGCTCTGTTGAACAATGAAAACACACCTGATATAGACTTCGATTTGAATCTGGAGGATTATGTTGAACGTTTTCCCCCCGCCGCGGTATACGATATGATTATGACCAAATTTACATAGTTCTTTCATGATTTCATTTACCTTGCTTATTCACAGTTCTGGTACTTCTATACTCTTGCCGGTTTGCTGGACTTCAAACTCATTCTGCTCCTCAAGATTTCTATACTATCTGCACGAGTCACCATTGCATTTTTCTCCTCACAAATAATTTTTGCGGAAACAAATATATCCCCTATGTAGTCCCACTTTTCTACATAGGGGATATATCAATCAAGCGGTTGTGCTAATTTGATTTAACCAGGCGCAGCAGTATCTAAGCGATGAAAACCATCTATATAGAGAACACCAGATGAAGCCGTCGAAGCAGTTGTCTATCAGATCACTATAAATTTTTCTATCAGGTTTTCCAGCAAACGTGCAGAAGATTTGCTTTTGTAAGCAGGTTTTGAGGGCGGGAAGTGCCTGAAATCCAGACTTTAAGCCGTTTTTCAGTATAGAGCGGTACAAGATAGAGGCATCTAAAACTGTCTAAAATTTGCACTGTCGCTCTCCAAAACCGCGTGCCGAGGGTTCGAATCCTTCTGCCCCTGCCACAGACTTGGCCCGGAATTCCTTGGAATTCCGGGCTTTTCTTGTGTTTTGGGGCGGCGACTT
>NZ_QWLE01000007.1:0-95272 GCF_009917365.1 Neglectibacter sp. X4
GGGCCAGCCGAAAAAGCAGAGGCTTTTCCGGTTTGTTTGCTGTACGCCGAACCAATGCAGCACCGCCTCCGTACAAAGAAAGCCCCGTGTTGTTGTACAACAACACGGGGCTTTCTTTGTATACTCCTACAAACCTTGCTGCTTCTCAAACTTTTTTCTAAAAACCTCTTGACATTTGGGGAAAAAACCTCAAGCGCAGACTGTAATATAGGTGCGAAGGAAAACAAAGCCCTTAAAATGGGGCGGGACAGTTTTTTGTATTTGACACACTGAACGCAATTTAGCGAAAAAGATAGTGAAACGAAGTCTTAAATATGCTATAATATAAAAAGTACAAGCATTTTCTAAAGAACGTTTGATGAATAAGGAGATAAGCATGATGACCGAGCCGGCAAGGGTGCCATTATACCAGCAAATAAAAGAGGACATAAAGGCGGCTATACAGCGGGGCAAATACCAGCCTAAGGAAAAGCTCCCGCCAGAGCCTGCCCTCAGCGAACAGTATGAAGTCAGCCGTATCACGGTGCGCCGGGCGGTAGAGGATCTCTGCGCGGAAGGGTATCTGGTTAAAATGCATGGGAGGGGCACCTTTGTCGCTGCGCCGCGGATACATCGGAAATTTACTGCCGGAAGCCCGGTAGAGAGTTTTACAGAAACCTGCCAAAAACAAGGGCTTGCCCCTGGGGCCGTTGTGGTGGACAGGCGTATTATAGAGCCAGACGAGGAGCAGGGCACGTTTTTAGGGCTTGCGGACGGGAACCTGCTGCTGCACATAGAGCGTGTGCGTACAGCAGATGGCCAGCCTGTTTTCCTGGAAAACCTGTTCCTGCCTTATGAAGCGTTCAAGCCCCTGCTGTCAGCAGATTTGACAGATGTATCCCTGTTTGGGGCCATAGGGGATACCGCTGGGCGGCGCCCTGCCGGGGTGGCGCGCCGGACGCTGGAGATCGTGAAAGCGGATGCCCGGCAAGCGGCCCTGCTGCACCAGCCCGTAGGGGAACCGCTTTTTCTTTTGGGCGTCCAGTTTTTGGACGGCCAGGGGCAGCCCGTCTGCACCGGGCAGCAGTATTATATCGGCAGCCGTTATATGTTTGAGCTGTGAAAAACAAATAGGGTGGAACGGGAAAGCTGGGGCTTGCCCGTTTTATTTTACCGCGCAGAAGTGCGGAAAAGGGATTGACAAACGGGCTGGACGTGGTATAATCAAAACAAGCGATGACATTATAATGATTATGATGTCTGAGACAAAATCTATAACCACTTGCGGGAGGGCCGTTTTATGTACAACCTGGATATGGAAAAGGTAAAGTCAATCGTTACGGAAATCGTGAGCAAAAGGAGGATAGAGAATGTGGCCTACGTGGGGTGCGGGGCTTCCAAATCGGACTTGTACCCGGCCAAGTATTTCCTTGCAAACGCTGCCAAAAGGCTGCGGGCCGCACACTATACCGCCAATGAATTCAACACCGATACCCCCGACTGGCTGGGGGAGAGCACAGTCGTCATCAGCGCGTCCTTGGGCGGCACCACTCCGGAAACGGTGAAGGCCAACCAGGTTGCCAAAGCCGCTGGCGCTGTTGTGGTCAGCCTGACCCGCAGCCAAGGCTCCCCTCTGGATGAGAGCGCCGACTACACTATCCTCCATGGTTTCAGCGAAAATTACGCCTGCAAGCAGCACAAAATGGGCTATGCCATGGCCCTGGCGCTGGAGTTTTTACAGCAGACAGAGGGATATGATAAATATGATAAGATGATAGAAGGATTCAGCAGGGTCTTTGAGGCCAGCGAAAAGGCTGCGGCAAACTGCCGGGGCCAGGCGAAAGCGTTTGCCGAAAAATATAAGGACGCTCCTGTGGTCTACGTGATGAGCAGCGGGGCCAGCACCCAGGTGGCCTACTCTACCTCCATCTGCCTGATGATGGAGATGCAGTGGATGAATTCCGGCAGCTTCCACACCGGCGAGTTTTTCCATGGGCCTTTTGAAATTGTGGACAAGGACGTGCCCTTCATCCTCTTGATGAATGACGGCAAGACCCGTCCGGTGGACGCCCGGGCGCTGGCCTTCCTGCACCGCTTCCATGCGCTGGCTACCGTTGTGGACACTAAGGATTACGGCCTGGGAAGCGCGGTTCCCGCTGAAGTCATTACATATTTCAACCCCATTTTCCACAGCGCCGTTTTCCGGGTGTTTGCCGAGGAGCTGGCTGATATCCGGCAGCACCCCTTAAGCCTGCGCCGCTATATGTGGAAGCTGGAATACTAAAATGGTGCGGGGCGTTATCTTCGACATGGACGGCGTGCTGGTGGACACGGAAAGCTATTATGCCGGCAGGCGCAGGGAATTCTTGCTGTCAAAAGGCGCAGAGTATCAGGACAACTGGGACTTTACCGGATTCAGCAAGCAGGCCGCCTGGGCCAGAATGGTGCCGGAAGCTGGCCTGCGGGAAAAGCTGATGGCAGAGTATGACGCCGATTACTGTCCCCGCCGCCCCATCCCCTTTGCCCGGCTTGCCGATCCGGATGTTCTGCCGCTGTTCCGGGAACTGAAAGCCCGAGGGCTGAAAATTGGTATCGCGTCTTCGTCGCCGGCAGAGTCCATCGGGAAAATGGCGGAGGCGCTGGGAATCGCGCAGTATACAGACTTTGCCGCCAGCGGCGAGGAGTGCCCCGCCCACAAGCCTGACCCCGCTGTTTATTTGCAGGCTTTGCGGGGCCTGGGCCTTCAGGCAGAGGAGGCTTTGGCAGTGGAGGATTCCCCCATGGGCATACTGGCGGCAAGGAAGGCAGGCCTCTTTACCCTGGCGCTGAACGCCCACTGCGGGAAGGGGGCTGACCAGTCGGCTGCAAACGCCATTATCTCCCGGCTGGGGGACGTGCTGGATTTCCTGGAAACAGGTTTATAAAAAGGAGGGGGCAGGATGGAAAGGAAAATTATCTGCATTGGCGACAATGTGTGGGATAAGTATCTCTCCCGGGGAAAAATGTATCCTGGCGGGCAGTGTGTGAACACTTGCGTCTACGCAGGCATGAACGGTGTTTCTGCCGCCTATTTGGGGCAATTCGGGGATGACGGGCCTGCAGAAATCATGCGGGGAATACTGGGCGAAAAGGGGATTGACTACAGCCGCAGCCGCCAATACCCCGGGGAAAACGGTTTTGCCGTGGTCACCATGCAGGGCAGCGAACGGGTGTTTTTAGGCTCCAACAAGGGGGGCGTGGCCTGTGCGAACTCTTACGGTTTTACCAGGGAGGATTTCGCTTACATCCGTGGGTTTGACCTGCTGTATACCAACATAAACTGCCACATTGAGGGCGATCTGCCAGCCCTGGCAGGCCTGGGCGTGCCAATTGCCTTTGACTTTTCCGACCGTTGGACCCCTGCGTACCTGTCCCAGGTCTGCCCCAGCATCAAAATAGCCTGTCTTTCCTGCGCCCATCTGCCCCGCCTGGAGATGGAGGCTGTTATGAAGGAAACAGCTTCTTACGGCGTGCCGCTGGTGCTGGCCACCCGGGGAGAGGAAGGCTCCTGCACGCTGTATGGAGGCAGACTGACCATCGTCCCCGCCTTGCCTGCGGAAAAGGTTTTGGATACCATGGGCGCGGGGGATTCCTACCTGGCGGCGCTGCTGTGCGAATTGCTGAAGGCATCCCCTGCAGGCGCTTTGCTGGAAGGGGATTTAACCGCCCTGCTGCCTGCTGCTATGGAAAAAGCCGGGAGCTTTGCCGCCAAGGTGTGCGGGATGGAAGGGGCTTTCGGCTGCGGGATACCAATTGCTGGGCGCACAGAATTGGAAGAATGGGAGAAAATGAAACCAAAGGAGGTGGGCGGATGAAGCTGGCGGCTATTGGCAGCAACTGCATTGATTTTTACCAAAACCTGGAGGGCGGCCTGCCCTGCCCGGGAGGCGGCCCTGTGAACATGGCGGTTTACACCCTGCGGCTGGGGGGCGCGGCCTCTTACATTGGCCCGGTGGGGGATGACCCTTACGGGGCGCTAATGCAAAAAGCCATGGAGGAAAAAGGCGTGGATGTGTCCCACCTTCACGTCCTGCCTGGGGCTACGGCAGTCTCCCAGGTGGAGCTGCGGGACGGCGAACGCATTTTGGGGGATTATGACGAAGGGGTGCTGGAAAATTATACGCTCTCCAGGGAAGATATAGATTTCATCTGCACCCATGACGCGGTTGTCTGCGACCTGTGGGGCAAGGTGGAGGGGTTTTTCCCGGAGCTTCGCGCCCGGGGCCTGCCCACAGCCTTTGACGGGGCCATACGCCCCGATGACCCTGCGGGCCGGAATGCTCTGCCCCACACAGATTATTTCTTTTTCTCCCCGGATTCCGGCGACACCCCGGCATTGCGGGAGCAGCTCAGGCGTTACCATGCCCAAGGCCCCAGGCTGGTGACTGCCATGCTGGGGGAGCAGGGCAGCCTCTGCTTTGACGGGGCAGCCTTTCACAAGTTTGGCGTTGTCCCCTGTCCGAAGGTGGTGGACTCCATGGGCGCGGGGGACAGCTACATAGCAGGGTTCCTTACAGGTATCATTGGCGGGGCACCTGTGGAAAAGGCTATGGAAATGGGCGCCGCTGCCGCTACGGAAACCTTACAGTATTTTGGCGCGTGGTAACAGGCGCATCAAGTAAAAGGAGCATAAAAATGGAATATATACCTACTGCCTGGGCAGAACCCCAGGGGCCTTGCCTGCGTAATTTTGACGAACAGGGCGACCTGGACAGCATAAATGGCGCGCTGGCTTTGCGGCCCGAAATTGAGAAAATTGTAGATCAGATCTGGGAGGAGGGCTTTGACCGCATTTTCTTCATGGGCATAGGCGGGACTTACGCCTCGGCCATGCAGGCGGAGGTCTATATGCGGGGGCGTTCCGCGTTGGACGTTTGCGCTGAAAACGCCGCCGAGTATCTCACCACAGGCAACAAGCGGCTGACAAGCCGTTCTGTGGTTGTCTACTCCAGCGTGTCCGGCAACACCCTGGAGATGGTGGGCATGGTGGAGAAGGTCAAGGCCCTGGGAGCCAGGGTGCTGGCTTTCATCGACACGCCCGGCTCGACCCTCACCCAAGAGGGCAGGCGGGATTACCTGGTAGTGTACCCTAAAAACGAGCAGTTGAAGTTCTACATGCTGGCAAACTACCTTATGTACAAAAACGGAGAGTTTACAGAGTATGACCGCTATAACCGGGAGATGGAGGCCAGCCTGGCCCGGGGCCTGGTGGAGATTGAAAAGGATGCGGATAGATGGGCCTGGGAATTTGCCAAGAGCAAAGCCCTCTTTCTCCAGGAGCACCCCGATGTGCCCCACTATTTCATCGGGGCAGGCAACCAGTGGGGCGCCGCCTACTCGTATGCCATGTGCTATTGGGAAGAGCAGATGTGGATACGCACCAAGTCCATTACCTGCGCGGAGTTTTTCCATGGAACCATGGAGATTATCACAGCGGACACGCCGGTTACCCTGTTCATGGGAGAGGACGAGCAGCGTCCCCTGGCAGAGCGGGTGGCCCGGTTCCTGCCGAAGGTATGCGGAAACTATACGGTTATCGACACAAAGGAGCTGCCCATGCCCGGCATCTCCCCAGAGTTCCGCGGCTCTGTTTCCCATTTGATGATGCACGCCGTAAACAACCGTGTGGACGCTTATCTGGAGCTTTTCCTCCGGCACCCCTTATCTATCCGGCGGTATTACCGGCAGTTTGAATATTAAAGCCCTGAGGCAGCGGGAATACAGATTTTCCCGGCGCAGGGGCAAAAAAGCCGCAAAAGCATCTGCTTTGCGGCTTTCCTGTATTCTTTTTTAGCTGCGCTTCCACTATAATATGGAAAAGAGGTTAAGCGTGCAGCGCTTTTTCCAGGCGTTCCAGCCCCTCTTTCAGAACCCACTGGGGCACAGCCAGATTTACACGCTCAAAGCCTTCGCCTTCCTGGCCAAAAAGGTATCCCTCGTCAAAGAAAAGCTGCCCCTTCTGCACCATGATTTCCTCCAGCTCCTGGGCTGTTTTGCCCAGGGCAGTGCAGTCCAGCCAAAGCAGGTAGGTGCCCTGCAGTTCTATAGGCTTAATTTCCGGCAGGCGCTCCCGGAGAAAATCTACAGCAAAGAGATAGTTGCTGTGGATGACATCCAGCATTTCCTCCATCCAGGGCTTGCACTGGGTGTAGGCAATGCGGCAGGCCTCCAGGCCAAGGGCGCCGGGGCCTCCATGGCCCAGTTCCTTTTTAAAGGCCTCCCGGTCGGCTTCATTGGGGATGACAATATTGGAAGTCTGCATGGCGGCCAGGTTGAAGGTTTTGCTGGGAGCGGTGCAGACCATAATCCTGTCCCCGAAGTCCCCGGCATTGGGGAACACAGTGTGCTTGTGCCCGGGCATAATGAGATCGAAATGAATTTCGTCGCTGATAATGCGCACGTTGTTCCTTATGCAGATTTCCCCAACCCGCCGCAGCTCTTCTGCTGTCCACACGCGGCCCACAGGGTTGTGAGGGCTGCAGAAAATGAGAAGCTTGTTCTTTTCCTCTGCCGCCAGCTTTTCCAGCAGGTCAAAGTCTATAGAATATGTATGGTTCTCATAGAGAAGGGGGCAGCGCACAATTTCGCAGCCGCCGTTTTCCGCTGCCGCGTAGAAAGGATAGTATACAGGGGTGAACAGGATAACCCCGTCGCCGGGCTGGCAGAAAGCCCGCACTGCCACAAAAAGGGCGGAAACCACGCCGCAGGTGCAGACGATTTCCTCAGGCTTTACCTCCCAGTCGTGCTGCTCCTTCATCCACTGGCACACAGTTTCCAGATATTCCTGGGTAGGCCCGGTGTAGCCCAGGATGTGGGTGTCCATGTAAGCCTTCAGGCCCTGGGCGATTTCAGGGGCGTTTTTAAACTCCATATCCGCCACAGAGAAGGGCACCACGCCTTCCTTGGTGTCAGGATTCTTTTCCCGCATTCCCTCCCATTTGCCAGAGCCATGTTTGGAGCGGTCGATAAGCGTTTCAAAATCATACTTCATAACAACAATACCTCCAAAAAGTATAGATATGCGTCGGGCTTTGCCGGAAATCGACAAAAGTATTATGCGCTCTTTTGCGAAGTTTGTCAATAGTGCGGCAAACGTTTGGCCATTGCCGTCTTACTCTGTTTCCGCAGCAGTGGGGCAGAAGGAGGCCATGCAGCACTTTTCGCAATGGGCCTTGCGGGCGGTGCAGACCGCCCTGCCGTGGAGCACAGTGCGGTGGCAGAAGTCGTTGGATTCCTCCGGGGGCAGGATGGCCCGCAGGTCATTTTCCACCTTCTGGGGGGCTGTGTTCTTGGTCAGCCCCAGGCGGCCTGTAATGCGGATAAAATGGGTGTCTGTAACCACCGCTGGCTTATGGTAGATATCCCCTACAATGAGGTTGGCAGTTTTCCGGCCCACCCCTGGCAGGCGGGTGAGATCCTCAATGGTGTCCGGCACCCTGCCGCCAAATTCATCCCGGATCATGCGGCAGGCGGCGAGAATATCCTTAGACTTGGTTTTGTAGAACCCGCAGGAGTGGATGAGATCGCTTATCTCCTGCTCTGTGCCTTCGCAAAAGTCCTCCAGGGTGGGGAAGCGGGCAAAAAGCGCCGGGGTAACCAGGTTCACCCGGGCGTCTGTGCATTGGGCGGAAAGCCGGGTGGCGATGAGAAGCTGGAGGGGATCCTGATATGTAAGGGAGCAAATCCCATCGGGATACTCCTTTTTCAGGGCCTCCACAGCTAAAAGCGCCCGTTCTTGTGTTGTCATGTGCCATCCCTCAATTCGTTTTTTACTTTCCCCCATTTTACTACAAAATCCGCCGGTTGACAAGGGAAAGCCCATCTGTCATACTTATATATCTCTGTACACAATAGTAGGAAATTGGGTGTATTCCCCGCCCTGCGGGCGGGGAATACACGGCTATCTTTTCCGATTGTTTTCAGATATAATATTCCAAAAAGGAGCTGATGCCATTTGACCTCTGCTGTTCTGCAATGGCTGGCCTTTTCCACCATGCTCGTGGATCATATCGGCTATACCTTCTTTCCGTCCCTGCCGGTGCTGCGGGCTGTGGGCAGGCTTTCCTTTCCCATTTTTGCCTTCCTGCTGACAGAGGGCTTTGCCCATACCTCAGACTTGAAAAAATACGCCGGGCGGCTTTTCTTCTTTGGGTGCATCGCCGAACTGCCCTACCAGATGATGCTGTACCACCGCTGGGTGGGCTTTCGCCCCAGCAACATCCTCTTTGCCCTGCTGCTGTCCCTCGGGGCTTTATACTGCGCCAGGGAGGGCGGGCTTTGGCTTTTGGGAGCGGGGACGCTGGCAGTGCTGGCCCAGGCAGGCGGCTTCAGCTATGGGGCCTATGGGGTGCTGCTGGCAATGCTGTTTTACAGCACCCGGGAAAAGCGCTGGGCCATCCCGCTGGTGCTGACAGGCTGCACCCTGCTCTACTGTTGGCATCACCACAGCCTTTTCCAAATCTGGGCGGTGTTCGCCGCCATACCCCTGCTGCTTTATAATGGGGAGAAGGGCAGGCGCGCGCCCCGCTGTTTGCTGTATATCCTGTATCCGGTTCATCTGGCAGTGCTCAGCGGGCTGTACTTCCTGCAAAAATCCATATGACAGAAGCGCCAATCTTAAAAGCTGGCAATTTCGCTAAATTTTTCAAAACATATGGAAAAGCATTGACGATATACGCTTGCTGCTGTTATACTTGTTTTCAGAAGAGGGTATATTGTTTTTTACATCTAAACCGCGAAGCCCTTATGGGTTATAAACCTGAACGGAGGTGTGGCAAAGATGACAGGCTTCATCCGCTCTCAAATCAAGAGGAAAACTTTCCAGCACCTTGCCCAGTATGCTGTATTGCTGTGCTTTGCCCTGGAATATATCCTGCTGATGCTTGACGAGTATTGGGGAAATTTCCCCATAGAGTATCTTCTGCTTTTTCTGCAGGCCGCCCTGTTCTGTGCCGCTCTGAAAACCGGGCCTGCGCCCCGGCAGAGGCCCCAAAAGCTTCTGCCCCGCCTTTGGCCCGTCCCCCTCACAGCCGCTGTCCTGATACTGGTTTATGTTTTGCTTCCCGGCAGGCTGTGGCTTGTTTCCAGCAGGGTTTTGGGCACGGCGCTGTTCCTGCTGGGCGCGTTTTACTGGAACCGGGCCAGGTCGGGAGACGCAGCTTTCCTGTTAAATCTGTATGCCTGCGCCCTCGCTGTTCATCTTTGTTATCTCCCCCTGCCCATCATAACCGTTATGTTCGACATCCCCGCCAGTTGGATATCGTACTATGCCGCCGGGGCGGCTGTATCTGTGTTGCTGGGGCTGTGCTCGGTGCTGTGGGCCGCACTTTCCGGTAAACAAAAAACCTGACCGCAAAAAACAGCCCCTGCCATCCTTTTCCGATGGCAGGGGCTGTTTTTTTACAAAGCTTACCGGCAGGTGAAGGTGCAGCACTCTGTGCCGCTCTTAGAGCACACATCGTCGCAGCAGCAGCCCACGCAGACGCACTCTGCGCCGCACTTGCAGTTGCTGTTATAGGCGCAGTTCTGGGCGTGGCAGGTGATGGAGCTTTCTGTGCTGGCGCTGCCGGAAACAGAAGCCGACGCGCCGCCCCTGCCCCGCTCCCGGTAGGAGCTGCAGCAGGTCTGGTCGCACACCTTGGCCCCGGGGCCGTCCACCTGGATACCGGGCAGGCTGCACAGGCCGCCTTCATAATGCTGGCAGGAGGACACCTGACATTCCAATCTGTTTTTCATAGGGCACCTCTTTTTCATAAGGTTTTGCAAGGCAAAAAGCCTTACACGCCCTATTGTGCCCACAATGCCTCCCGTTTATCCAAGGCCGCAGGAACCCTGGGACGCAGGCAAATCTTTGCGGTAAAACCGTTCCTATCGGTGCAGCTTCTTATTTGTAAAGCGGATATTTTTCACAAATGGCGTTTACCATGCCCCGCAGCTTTTCCTTGTTCCCTTCAAAGCTGTCCTCCATGGAGAGGGCAATGCAGGCCGCGATTTCGTCCATATCCGCCTCCCCAAGGCCCCGGGTAGTGACAGCCGGAGTGCCCAGCCGCACGCCGCTGGTGACAAAGGGGCTGCGCTTTTCGCCAGGCACTGTGTTCTTGTTGGCGGTAATATACACCTCGTCCAAACGGCGCTCCAGCTCCTTGCCGGTCAGCTCGCTGTCTGAAAGGTCGATAAGCATCAAGTGGTTGTCTGTGCCGCCGGAAACCAGCTTCACGCCCCTGTTCAGCAGGCCCGCGGCAAGGGCCTGGGCATTTTTCACCACTTGCTCTCCATAAGCCTTGAAGGCAGGCTGCAGCGCCTCGCCTAGGCATACGGCCTTTGCGGCAATAATATGCATCAGCGGCCCGCCCTGGGTGCCGGGGAAAATGGCCTTGTCAATGGCTTTGGCATACTGCTCTCTGCACAAAATCATGCCGCCCCGGGGGCCGCGAAGGGTTTTATGGGTGGTGGTGGTGACCACGTCGGCATAGGGAACCGGGTTTTGATGGACGCCTGCCGCCACCAGCCCGGCGATGTGGGCCATGTCCACCATCAAAAGGGCGCCGCAGGCATCGGCAATTTCCCGGAATTTTGCGAAGTCAATGGCCCGGGGATAGGCGCTGGCCCCAGCCACAATCAGCTTGGGCTTCACCTCCATGGCCTGCGCCATCAGCTTTTCATAGTCCATGCATCCGGTTTGGGGATCCACCCCGTAGGGCACGAAATTATAAAGGGAGCCGGACATGTTCACAGGAGAGCCGTGGGTCAAATGGCCTCCCTCTGCCAGGTTCATGCCCAGCACGGTGTCTCCAGGCTGGAGCAGGGCAAAGTACACTGCCAGATTGGCCTGCGCCCCGGAATGGGGCTGCACGTTAGCGTGTTCCGCGCCGAAAAGCGCGCAGGCCCTGTCCCTGGCAATATTTTCCGCCACGTCCACGCACTGGCACCCGCCGTAATACCGCTTTCCCGGATACCCCTCCGCGTACTTGTTGGTGAGCACGGAACCCATTGCCGCCATCACGGCGGGGGAAACGATGTTCTCCGAGGCGATAAGCTCCAGGTTCCGCCGCTGGCGGGAAAGCTCCTGGCTCATTGCCTCTCCCACTGCCGGATCTGCCTGGGAAACGAAACCGATAGAATCCATCAAATCTGCAAACATTAAAGAAAACCCCTTTCTATTGTGTCCGTCGTGTGTCCCAAATCTCCTTTCCATGCGCAGGCCGCAAAGGAGAAAACTGCATGTTTTCAAGGGATAGTATGCATGTGAAGCGGCTGTTACAGGGTGAAACCTGCTGGAATTTTCCGGCATTGCGGCAGGGCCGGGGCAATCAATTCGAATCAAGTGTAATAGCTATGGGCTATTATACCATGAATTTCCTGCCTGCGCAACACTGGAAATCCAGCGGGAAGACGCAGGCGGGCGTACTCCATCCTGTTTTCCCACTTGACATTTTCTCCGGGAAATACGATAATGTAGATTCAGGGATGTTTCTCCCGGAAAAACACAGAAGCAGAAGGGCGTTCTGCCCGGTTTTGCCAGTTATAGAAGTAGAAAGGACAGATGAAAATGAGCTGTGATCTTGCCAAGGCCTACGAGCCGAAAGAGGTGGAGCGCCGCATCTATGATTTTTGGATGCAGGGCGGTTATTTCCACGCAGAGGCTGACCCCCAGAAAAAGCCCTACACCATCGTCATGCCGCCGCCCAATATCACCGGGCAGCTCCATGTGGGCCATGCCATGGACACCACCATGCCCGATATCCTCATTCGCTGGCGCAGAATGCAGGGCTATTCCGCCCTGTGGCTGCCCGGCACGGACCACGCTTCCATCGCCACAGAGGCAAAGATCGTGGACGTCATGAAGGAGGAAGGAGTCACCAAGGAAGACCTGGGACGGGAAAAATTTCTGGAGCGTGCCTGGGCCTGGCGGGAAAAATACGGCAGCCGCATTGTGGAGCAGCAGAAGCTCCTGGGCCTTTCCTGCGACTGGGAGCGTTCCCGCTTCACCATGGACGAGGGACTTTCCAAAGCAGTGCGCCATGTGTTTGTGAAGCTCTATGAAAAGGGGCTGATCTACCGAGGTGAGCGGATGATCAACTGGTGCCCTCACTGTCAGACCGCCCTTTCCGACATTGAGGTGGTCTTTGAAGAACAGAATGGCTCCTTCTGGCACCTGCGCTACCCCCTGGCAGACGGCAGCGGGTATGTGGAGCTTGCCACCACCCGCCCGGAAACCATGCTGGGAGACACTGCTGTGGCGGTACATCCGGAGGATGAACGCTACAAGCACCTAATCGGCAAAAATGTTATCCTGCCCCTTGTGGATAAAGAAATCCCCATTGTGGCGGACGAATATGTGGAGATGGACTTCGGC
Organism: Neglectibacter sp. X4; assembly: GCF_009917365.1. Classification (NCBI taxonomy): domain Bacteria; kingdom Bacillati; phylum Bacillota; class Clostridia; order Eubacteriales; family Oscillospiraceae; genus Neglectibacter; species Neglectibacter sp. X4. Next base: position 12,374 of record NZ_QWLE01000007.1, read on the forward strand.
ACCGGCGTGGTGAAAATCACCCCCGCCCACGACCCCAACGACTTTGAGGTGGGCAAGCGCCACGACCTGCCCATTATCAACGTGATGAACGAGGACGGCTCCATCAACGAAAACGGCGGTAAGTATGCCGGGATGGCAGGGATGGACGCCCGCAGGCAGATTGTAAAAGACCTGGAAGAGGGCGGCTTCCTTATCAAGGTGGAGCCGCTGACCCACAACGTGGGCACCTGCCAGCGCTGTCACACCGTGGCGGAGCCAAGGATCTCCACCCAGTGGTTTGTGAAAATGGAGCCTTTGGCTAAGCCTGCCATTGACGCCGTGAGAAGCGGAAAAATCCAGTTTATCCCGGAAGACCGGGCCACAAAGGTATACTACAACTGGATGGAAAATATCAAGGACTGGTGCATTTCCCGTCAGCTTTGGTGGGGGCACCGCATCCCGGCCTGGTATTGCGAAGACTGTGGGGGAACCATCGTTTCCGAGACGGATCCCGATACCTGCCCCAAGTGCGGAGGAAAGCGCCTGAAGCAGGACGAGGACACCCTGGACACCTGGTTTTCTTCGGCGCTGTGGCCCTTCTCCACCCTGGGCTGGCCTGAAAAGACGGAAGATTTGAAATATTTCTATCCCACCGACGTGCTGATGCCCGGCTTTGATATCATTTTCTTCTGGGTGGCAAGAATGATTTTCTCCGGGCTGGAGCATACCGGGGACATTCCCTTTAAGAAGGTCTGCTTCCATGGCCTGGTGCGGGATGCCCAGGGCCGGAAGATGTCGAAATCTCTGGGCAACGGCGTGGATCCCGTAAAGGTGATTGACGAGTACGGGGCAGACGCTTTGCGGCTGTTCCTCATCACCGGCAATACCCCTGGCAACGATATGCGCTTCTCCACAGACAAGGTGGCTGCCAGCCGGAACTTTGCCAACAAGATCTGGAACGCCGCCCGGTTCATCCACATGAACATTGACGGCAAAGACGTGCCCTGCGCCCTGCCGGAAACGCTGACCCTGGCGGACAAGTGGATTGTCAGCCGGTTTAACACAGTGGCAAAGGAAGTTACGGAAAACCTGGAGAAATTTGAAATTGGCATTGCTGTGCAGAAAATTTACGATTTCCTCTGGGACGAGTTCTGCGACTGGACTATCGAGCTTGCAAAGCTGCCCATGTCCGGTACGGACGAGGAAGCGGCCCAGTCTGCCCGGCAGGTGCTGGTGTGGGTGCTGGGCAGTACCTTAAAGCTGCTGCATCCCTTTATGCCCTTTATCACAGAGGAAATCTGGCAGAGCCTGCCCCACGAGGGCGAGGCCCTGATTGTGGCCCCCTGGCCTGTGTATGACGAAGCCCTCCATTTCCCGGAGGCCGAAAAAGAGATGGAGAAGGTGAAAGAGCTGATAACCGCTGTGCGCACCCGCCGCAGCGAGATGAACGTGCCCCCCTCCCGGAAAGCCCATCTCTATATTGAAACCCAGTCTCCAGCCGCCTTTGAGACGGAGAAGGAGGCCATTGCCCGCCTGGCCTATTGCAGCGGCGTGGAAATCGGGGAAAGCTTTGCCGCCATGGAAGGGGCTGTCACAGTGGTGACTGCCGCCTGCCGGGGATACCTGCCCATGGACGATCTCATCGACCGGGCCGCTGAAACCGCCCGGCTTACAAAGGAGCTGGAAAGCGCCCAGAAGCAGTTGGATACAGTGAACGCCAAGCTTCAGAATGAAACCTTTATGTCCAAGGCGCCCCAGAAGGTGATTGACGGCGTGAAGCAGAACGGCGAAAAGCTTCGGGAAAAGGTGCGCATGATTGAAGAGTCCCTTGCGGCTTTCCGGTAACCCCCAGGGCCTGACCTTGGGGCGCTGCCCCAAACCCCGCAAACCTTTTTGAAAAAAGGTTTGATCGAAAAACCACGATGCCTTGCCCCGCCCATGGGCCGCTGGCGCGGTCTGCGCAGGCTTTGCCAGCCGTCTCCGTGAGCAAACTCCCGGCGGCTCTCAAAACCTGCTTGTTTCCCTGCGGGAAACCCAATGGGCTTTCATTTAAAACTAAAACAAAAGGACTGATACAGAAGCGGGATCCCGGCTCTGCCGGGATCCCGTATTCTCCAAAGCTTTTCATGTTTTCCCCTCTGAAAGGAGTGCTGCCCATGACCTACGAAGAAGCTATAGAAAAAATTGACAGCCGCCTGCTTTTCGGCGTAAAGCCGGGGCTGAAAAATATCACTGCCCTGATGGGCCTGCTGGGGAACCCTCAGGACACCTTACGGTTTGTCCACGTGGCGGGCACCAACGGCAAGGGCACCACCTGCACCCTCGCGGCTTCTGTCCTGCGGGAAAGCGGCTACAAAACCGGATATTACATTTCGCCCTATGTGCTGGATTTCCGGGAGCGCTTCCAGATAAACGGAGAGATGATTCCCAAGGAAGAGCTGGCGGAAGAAGTGGAGCGCATCTGGCCCTTTATAGAGGAAATGGACAGGCGGGGCCAGTATATCACAGAATTTGAGTGCATCACAGCCCTGGCTTTTGACTGGTTCGCCCGGAAAAAATGCGATGTCGTGGTGCTGGAGGTGGGCCTGGGCGGCATTACAGACGCCACCAATATCATCCAAACCCCGGCGGCAGCGGCCATTACCTCCATCTCCCTGGATCACACCGCCATTTTAGGGGACACCCTGGAGAAGATTACCGCTGAAAAGGCGGGCATTATCAAGGCCGGGGGCCGCCTGGCCCTGTATCCGGAGCAGGCCCCGGCAGTTCTGGAACAGATAAAAGAAGTGTGCCGGGAAAAGGGCGCGGAGCTGTTTATCCCGGACATGGGGAAAATCCAGGTGGAGGCGGCCTCCATCTTTGGCACAGATTTTGCGGCGGAAATGCAGGGCGCAAGCCTGCGCCTGCATACCCCCTTCCTGGGCGCGCACCAGGTGAAAAACGCCGCCACCGCCCTGGAGGTTATCAAAATCCTGCGCAAGGAGGGCTTTGCCATTTCCGACGAAGCCCTAAAAAGAGGCTTTCAAAAGGCCTTTATCCCGGCGCGGATGGAGGTCATCTCCCAGCAGCCCCTGTGCCTGTTGGATGGCGGGCACAACCCCGGCTGCGCCAAAGCTTTACGTGCGGCCCTGGAGGATTTTGTGCCCCAGCGGAAAATCGCCATTATGGGCATTATGGCGGATAAGGACAGCGGCCGGTTCCTGGAGGCCGTCGGCCCCGCCTTTGACAAGCTGATTGCCATCACCCCCAACTGGGGCCGGGCACTGCCTGGGGAAAAGCTGGCGGAAGCGGCCCGGGCCTTCTGCCCGAACGTGTCGGTGGCACAGACCTGCGGCGAGGCCATTGCCGCCGCCATGAAGGATATGGCCAGGGATGATGCCCTCATTGTCTGCGGCTCTTTCTACCTTGCCAGCGAAATCCGGGAGCAGCTTAAGGGAAAGCTGGAAAATTTGCAAACCTGACACGCTTCCCGAAAAATTGCACAGCGCGCCTGCTACAATAGCCCTGTAAAAGGGCGGAGGCTTCTGCAAAAGGCTTTTGCTTTTTGCAGGGGCCTTCTTTTTTTAAACAATATAGTAAACTTTGAAAAACATAGTTTTTGGGTCAAACCTTTTTTCAAAAAGGTTTGCGGGGTTTGGGGCGGCGCCCCAAGGTTTTAGGAAGCAAAAAGAAAGGATGAAAAAAATGAACGTGCAGTTAAGCTACAAAGAAGGCGTGCTGACGGCAAAGCTCTTTGGAGAAATCGACCACCACAGCGCCAAGGAAATGCGGGAGTCTATAGACGATACAGCCCAGAAGCTGAAGCCCTACTGCCTGCGGCTGGATTTCACCGGGGTGCCCTTTATGGACAGCTCCGGCATTGGGCTTATTTTAGGCCGGGTGCGGCTGTGCGGGTTTTGGCGGGGGCATGTGGTGCTGTCCGGACTTTCCCAGAACCTTACAAAAATGGTAGATTTGGCGGGTATCAGCGGGGTGGCCGCCATTGAAAGGAGGGCTGGCTGATGAAAGCGCTGAATCAGGCACAGGTGTGCTTTTCCTCTAATTCTGTAAACGAGGGCTTTGGCCGGGCGGCAGTGGCGGCGTTTTTGTCCCAGCTTGACCCTACGGTAGCAGACCTGACCGACATGAAAACCGCTGTTTCCGAGGCTGTCACCAACGCCATCGTACATGGCTATAAAGACCGCATGGGCACTGTGTACATAACCGTCAAGCTTTATGAAAGCGGCAAGGCTGTGGTGCGGGTGCGGGACAAGGGCTGCGGCATCCCGGACATCGAAAAGGCCATGGAGCCTCTTTTCACCACCGGAGGCGAGGAGCGGGCAGGCCTGGGCTTTGCGGTCATGCAGAGCTTCTGCGACAGCGTGCGGGTCACCTCGGCAGTGGGCCGGGGCACCAGCGTAACCCTGACAAAGCACTTTGGGCGCAAGGAGTGAGGCCCCCCTCCTCCCGGTGCAGGACGTGGAGGAGAACATGGGGCTTGCCCACCTGTGCGCAAGGCGGTTCATGGGCAAGGGCGTGGAATATGAAGACTTGTTCCAGGCAGCGTGCCTGGGGCTTATCAAGGCTGCGGAAAACTTTGACAGCACAAGGGGCGTGCGGTTTTCCACCTATGCTGTGCCTGTCATCCTGGGAGAGGTGCGCAGGCTTTTCCGGGACGGCGGGGCCTTGCGGGTGTCTCGGGGGCTGCGGGAGCTGGGCCGGAAAGCCCAGTCGGCAGCAGAGGAACTGCAAAAGGAAACAGGCCAAAGCCCCAGCCTGGGGGAAATTGCGGATAGGCTGGGGGTGGCCCCGGAAAAAGCGGCCCTGGCATTAGGAGCCTGCCGGGCGCCAGTGTCTCTGACAGGCGGCGAGGAAGGGGAGCAGCTTGAAATCCCTGTGGAGGCCCCGGAGGAAAAAATGACCGAGCAGCTTACCCTCCAGGCCATCCTCCAAACCCTGGAGGAACGGGATCAGAAGCTGATTGCCCTGCGCTATTACCAGAGCAAAACCCAGACCGAAACCGCCCGGATTCTGGGCATGACCCAGGTGCAGGTGAGCCGCCGTGAGAAAAAGCTGCTTCTCTACATGCGCCAGATGTTTGATGGGTGAGGGGGGAAAACACTATTTTTCAGCCCCTGTTACTGGAAGGGCAAGAAGCCCAATCAATAAAAAGTTCTAAGTATTGGCCAATGGAAGCTTTGCGGCTGGACTGGTTCTTTCTGTAATTTCCGCTTTTTGGCTTTGGGAGTCTGCCTTTAAATACGATTGCATATAAACAAAACAAAAAGGTTTTTTGCTTCTTCTGCAGCCTGTAAGATTACCGGAAAACCTTTGGCTCCCGGGTGCCCTCGCCAAAAGCCTCCCACTGGGGCAGGCCCTCTCCGTTGGGGTTTCCCTGCTTTGCAAAATTGGCCCAATACCCTGCCATCTCCCTGGAGAGATCTGCGTCCCTCTGTTCCCAGGGCCGCCAGCACCGGGAAAGCGTCTCAAAGACGTACCACAGCTCGCTGGAGTGGAAAGAGCCGGCGTCGTCCCCGGGCAGCTTCCTGTCGAAGAAGTAGAGGTAGGAGGGGCCTCTGCCCAGCCTCAAAAGGTTTTCACACCAGGCGGCAGTTCCCTCTTGCAGCGCGCCTCCGCCGATATCGTCCCCGGTACAGCCGATCATCATGGGGATGGGATGGACAGCCCCGTTTTCCGCCAGATCCTCCGGCTGTGCCGGCAGCAGCCAGCCGTCCACATAAGGCCGCCAGCAAAGCCCGCCCCCCTCCTGCACCCCATAGGCGGCTTCCATCAGGGCCTGGGCAGGCACCTGCCGCAGCTCTTCTATGGTGGAAACCTTCAAATGGGCCATCAGCCGCCGGGAGGTTTCAAAAATCTGATCCCGGGTGGGGGTGGAGCGCCGGGGCGGCAGGCCTGTGCCGCTTTGGAGGATGGCCCCCCGGGCCATGCCTCTTGCAAGAGGGGAGGAGATGATGGCCTGCACGCTCATGCAGCCCGCGGACTGGCCGCACAGGGTGATTTTCTCCGGGTCGCCTCCAAAGGCGGCGATATTTTCCCGCACCCACTTAAGGGCGAATATCTGATCCAGAATGCCGTAGTTGCCGGAAACCCGCTCTCCGTTTTCCGTTTCCAAATCCGGATGGGCGAAAAAGCCGAAGGCATTCACTCGGTAGTTTATGGTGACCAGGATAACGCCTTTTTGGGCAAAGCCCTCTCCGTCAAACTCCTTTTCGCTTCCGCAGCCATGCATAAAGGCCCCGCCATGTATCCAGAAAAGTACGGGCAGCCCGCCGCCGGCCTGGGCCTCCTTTGGCGTCCAGACGTTCAGGCGCAGGCAGTCCTCGTTACAGGGGGGCACCATCTCGTCGTAAAACTCTTTGCCGTAAAAGTCCATAGAGGCTAAATCCGCCTGGGGGCACCGGGGGCCGAATTCCTTACAGGAAAGCACCCCTTCCCAGGGCGCCTTCTCCTGGGGGCGCTGAAAGCGCAGCGCCCCCACAGGGGCCTCTGCGTAAGGGATTCCCCTGAAAATGGCGGTTTTCCCGTCCCCGCTCCAAAGGCCCTCCACAGCGCCCTGCTTTGTTTTTACCATTGTTTCCATGCTGCATTCCTCCCGTTTTGTAATCTTTCCGCAAGTTCCGCCGTCTTAAAAAGTATAACAGCTTAGAAGCTGTACCGATAGGATTGGTGCGAAGATTTTCGAGGAAATTTTGTGGGGTTCAAGGCGGAAACCGCAAGAAATACTTTCGTATTTCGAGGATTTCCAACACTGAAGCCCGCTAAATTTCCCGAAAAGGTTTGTGCAGGAGCCTATTGGTACGGCTTCTTATATTTCTTCCAGCTTCTGCTGTTCCCCTTCCTCCTTGTCCAGATTTTCATCCGCAAAGGGGGAGGGGGCATAAAGCTTTGGATCCATGGGATCCATGTTTTTCTTCCGCAGGCGGCTGCGCACCGAGGAGCGGAACAGCCTGTAAATCACCGCTGTCAGAGGGGTGCCCAGCCAGATGCCCGCAATGCCCATCACGCCTCCCCAGAACACCACCGCGAACAGGGTCCACACAGGGGGCAGGCCAATGGAGGAGCCCACCACACGGGGGTATATCAGGTTGCCCTCCACCTGCTGGAGGATCAGCAGGAAGATAAGGAAAATCAGGGAATCAAAGGGATTTACCAGCAGCAGGACAATAACCCCCACCGCCGCGCCGGCATACGCGCCCAGAATGGGGATAAGGGCGCCCAGGGCCACTACGGAGGAGATGAGCAGGGCGTAGTCAAGCCCCAAAAGGCTCATGCCGATATAGCACAGCACCCCTAAAATTACGCATTCTGTAAGCTGGCCCTTGATAAAGGAGAAAAACACCCGGTTTGTAATGGCCCCCACATGGGAAAGGCTCCGGGCGGCTTTCCGGGGCAGGAAGGCAAGCAGGGCAGAGCGCACGCCCCGCAGCAGCTTCTCCTTGCCTGTCAGCATGTAGATGGAGAAAATGAAGCCCATAATCATACTGAACACGCCGGAGGCCACGTTGGACATAATCCCCACCAGGGAGGCCACAAAATCCGTAGCGGTTTTCGTCGCGTTGGAGAGCAGGGTGGTCCAGTTAAAGCTTTTGAGGAAATCTTCCATAAAGTCCAGGTCGTTTTCCCTTGCAAACTCGTTTGCCCAGCGCAGGCAGTTGTTGATGGTGGTGGGCAGGGTTTTCTGGGCTGTTTCAGCCAGCACGCCCATGGATTCAATCAGCCCCGGCACAATGAACAGGGCAATGAAAAGGATGACCAGCGCCACAATCACATAGGCCAGCAGAACGGAAAGGGGCCGGCAAAGCTTTTTCCATACCCTGCTCCGGGATTTTTGGAAGGGCTTGAAGACAACGTCCTCAAAGAGATGGACAAATACGTTTAACACATAGGCCACCACAATGCCCCCTACCACAGGGGTCAGGGTGGCGGAAATCATCTGTGCCGCGCCCCACACCGCGTCGAAGCGCAGCACCAGCAGCACCAGCGCGGCGGCAAAGGCCAGAAGGAACATGCCTGTGCGCAGCACCTTTTTGTCGTCGTGTAGGTTTTTTTCAAAATCTGCCCAGCGCATGGGCCTCACTCCTTTCCAGCCGGATAAAACCGGCCCGCAAGCTCAGCGGCGCAGCCGTTTAAAAGCCCCTGCCCGGCTAAAAACCGCAGGATGGTAAAGCGCTCCCGGATTTCCATGGCGTGCAGCAGGCTTTCAAAGAATAAATCCCGCCGGATGCCCAGCTCCATGGGGCCTGCAGGAGAGCCTGCCGCCTGCAGGCAAGAGAGGATGCGCTCCTTGTCCGGCAGGGCAAAGCCCTGGGGCAGGCGGCTTTTTGCCAGCTCATAAAGGGAGGCGGAAATTACCGCCCCCACCCCAACGGAGTTGCCATGGAGGGGGTGCTCCTGCCCCCAGCGCAGGGCGTCCACCTCCCAGAAATGGGAGAAATGGTGCTCTGCCCCGGAGGCGGGCCGGGAATTGCCCACAAGGCCCATGGCCACCCCGGAGAGGATGAGGGCCTCTGTCACAACCTGCACAGCCTGTTCGTCCCGGGCGCGGAGGCCTTCTGCGTTTTCAGCGCACTTTTCCACAGCCCGGGCCATAAGGGCGGCGCACTCCTCACAGTAGTATTCCCCGTTTACAAGCTGGGAAAGCCGCCAGTCCGCCAGGGCTGTGAACTTGCCGATAATGTCCCCAAAGCCTGCCGTAAGCATGGGCATGGGAGCGTTTTTCATAATGGAGGTGTCTGCCAGAATGGCCTGGGGATACACCCCGGGCTTTGTAACCTTCTGTCCTTCCAGAATCAGGGGGCACACAGTGGAGGCATAGCCGTCCATGGAAGGGGCGGTGCATACCACCATATAGGGCACCCCTGTGCGGGCGCTGAGAAACCGGGCTGTGTCGTTTAAGGTGCCGGAGCCTATGGCGATAATCAGCCTGTCCTCCGGCTCTAAATCCGCCAGGGCGGCCCCCAGGGTGTGTTCGTCCGGCACCAGGGTCTTGTCCCCGGAGAATTTTTTCCCATGGAAGGGGATGCCCCCTTCATAGAGAAGCTGCCCCGCCCGCTCCCCGGCGGCCTCGAAGGTGCGGCGGTCTGCCAGCAGGTAGGCAGGCCCGCCGCCTAAATCTTCCACGGTTTCGGGCAGCTCTTCCAGGCACCCGCCTGCCACCCGGATTTTCCGGATGCCCACCTCGTGGGTGCGCCCGCAGGAGCAGGGGTAGGAAAGCCCCGCGAATTCCTCCAGGCTCATTTCCGTCAGCTTTTTCATATCCTTTTTCTCCTTTAGGTAACGCGGCTTTTTCAGGTTTTTGTAATGAACACGTGATGGCACCTCTGGCAGGTGACCTCTATTTTCCCCCGGCCCCGGGGCGCCCGGAGCTGTTGTTTGCACTGGGGACACTTAAAATAGCGGGTATACTTCCGCTCTGAAAACTTCCGCTTCTGTAAGGCAAACCAGCTTTTCACAGGCCCCCACACCTTTAAAAAGGCGTAATATTCCCGCTGTCGGGCCGGGATGTTCCGGGAGAACATGCGGAAGACGGTGTAGATATACACCGCGTCTGCCAAAAGGGTCAGGGGCCAGAAGAATAAGCTGCCTAAAAAAGTGCATACTAAGGCAAGCAGAAGCAAAAAGAAGCTGAAACCGTCGCTGCCATAGCGTCCGTACATGAAGCGCTGGAATTTTTGAAAAAACAAAGCTATCACAACCTTTCTATAATCTGTAGTATACGCTTTATAAAAAGGTTTTTCAACAGCCCCGGCCCGGGCTTCACGATAAATTTACATTTGGAAAGCGCCGGCACCCCTTGCGCCGGGAAACTGCCTGTTGACTTTACCGGGCAGAGGGGATATTATGAGACGTATAAAAGCTTTCTAAACCAAAAGGAGGAACATGCCATGCCTGAACTGAAAGGGACGAAAACAGAAGCCAACCTGCTCACCGCCTTTGCCGGGGAGAGCCAGGCCCGGAACAAGTACACCTATTTTGCCTCCAAGGCGAAAAAGGACGGCTACACCCAGATTGCGGAGATTTTCGAGGAAACCGCCAACAACGAGAAGGAGCACGCCAAAATCTGGTTCAAGCTTCTCCACGGGCAGGTGGGGGACACCCTGCAGAACCTGAAGGAGGCTGCCGACGGGGAAAATTACGAGTGGACCGACATGTACGCGGGCTTTGCCAAAACCGCCAAAGAGGAGGGCTTCCCGGAGATTGCCCATCTTTTCGAGGGCGTTGCCGCCATTGAAAAGGAGCACGAGGAGCGCTACCGCAAGCTTGCCGCCAACATTGAAGGGGGCCTGGTGTTCTCCCGGGAGGGCGACGCCATCTGGCAGTGCCGCAACTGCGGGCACATTGTGGTGGGCAAGGCCGCGCCCCAGGTCTGCCCGGTGTGCGCCCATCCCCAGGCCTATTTCCAGCTAAAGCCCGCCAATTACTAAACGCTCAACCGCCCCTTCGGGCGGGAAACCCGGCTGTGCCCTGTAAAGGGGTGCCGCCGGGTTTCCTTTTTCTTGCAGGGGGAATACCCAGGGCTTGACTAAAAAGGCCCCTAAGCCGCCGGAGGCAGGCACGCCCCCTCCCGGAGGGGATGTCTGAAACGAAGAGGAAGAGTTAATAGAAAGAAATTTATCAATTTAAGAAATTGGTTTTAGGATCGAACCCTTTTTTCAAAAGGGTTCGCAGGGTGTGGGACAGAGTCCCACGGTCATGCGCTGACAGCACAAAATGCGTGTTTTGGGCACTCCCTCTCCCGGCAGCCCGGTTGACTTTTAAAGCCGGGTTTGGTATGATGGGAGCAAGCTGAAAAAAACAGAAAGGAACGGTTTCGGGCGCGGGGCGGCTTCCCCTTTTACAAGGCTGTGCGTATGGGCTTCTGCCCACAGGCGCGGCGTTTAAGGCCCGGCACTGCGGACACTAGTGTGAAGAATACGAAGGAAAGGAAAGATACCGGGCACAAAGCGCTGCTTTTTCATGGCTTTTTGTGCGTATTCTGTATCGCATGGCGATTGTGATGAAACATATAAAAGGCGTTTGCTGCCTGCTTCTCTCCTTCCTGCTGCTGTGCCTGTGCGGGGCCTGCGGGGACGGCTATAAAAATGACGGGGCTTTTACCTATCTGCTGGCCCGCAACGTGGACAACCTGGATCCCCAAACAGCCTCCGGGGAGTCGGCCTGGGTGGTTATCGGCTCTGTTTTCGAGGGGCTGTGCCGCATTGACGAGGACGGGCAGGTGGTGCCCGGCGTGGCGAAAAAGTGGGAAGCAAACTATGACGACACAGAGTTCACCTTCTATCTGCGGGGGGGCGCCAAGTGGAGCGACGGCACCCCTGTCACAGCGGACGATTTTGTTTTCGCCATGCAGCGGGCTTTGCGCCCGGAAACCGCCACCCCCTCTGTGGACGATCTGTTCATCCTGCGGGGGGCCAGGGAGGTGTACAATAAAGAGATACCGGAGAGCAGCCTGGGGGTCTTTGCAAAGGACGAGCTGACTTTGGTGGTGCAGCTTGAAAAAAGCTATGCGGATTTTCCCGCCCTCACCGCCGGCAGCCATTATATGCCCTGCAACCGGGCCTGTTTCGAGGAGTCTGCCGGGCACTACGGCCTTTCCTCCGAATACCTTATCACAAACGGCCCCTTCACCTTTACAAACCGCTATTCCTGGGTGACAGAGTCCGGCAAGAGGGCCATCAGCCTTTCCCGCAGCGAATCGTATAAAGGCCCCCATGAGGTGCGCCCCGCCTCTTTGCAGTTTTTGATAGACTATGACCCGGCCCTGCTGGAAAACCCTGTGGAATCCCTTGCCAGCGGGCAGGCGGACATCCTCACCCTGTCCCAGTCTTTGGCAGAGCAGGCGGAGGCCCAGGGGTGCCATGTGCAGGTGCTGGACGACGCGGTGACAGGCCTGCTGCTGAACCCCCGCGCGCAAAGCCTGGAGGAGCCTGTGGTGCGGGAGATGTTCCTGAAAACCCTTGACAGGCAGTCCTTGCTGGATCGCCGCCGGGACAAGGAGGCCCAGGAGGCCATGGGCATTATGCCAAGCTGCGTGGTGTGGAACACCTCCTCCTATTATGCCGACGGCGCCCGGCTCTATGCCCAGCAGGACGATACGGTGTTAGAGCGCCTTCCCTCCCTGCTGGAAATGCTGGAGCAGGAGAAGCTGCCCTCCATCTCGGTGCTGTGCCCGGATGACCCGGAGTCTGTGGACATTGCCAACGGCTTTCTGGTTTCCTGGAACCAGAAGCTGGGCAACGCCTTTAACATCCAGCCCCTGCCCGAGGAGGAGATGAAAAGCCGGGTTGCCTCCGGGGACTATGAGGCCGCCCTCTATACCCTGCGGGCCGGGGGCACCACGCCTTACCAGGTGCTCAAGTCCTTTGAAAGCACCTCTTACCCCAGCCTTCTGGAGGACGAGGAGTTTGACGCCCAGCTTCACTCCCTGACCTTCGAGCTTTCCTCCTACCGCCGCCTGGAAAACTACCTGCTGGAAAGCTATATTTTCTATCCCCTGTTCAGCGACAAAACCTATTACGCCGCCGGCCCCGGCACCCGGGGCATTGCCGCCTCGCCCGATTTAAGCGTGAACTTCATCACAGCCCGCAAAAAGGGATAAGGCAAAAAAACTGCTTCCGGCCCCGCCGACATTTGCCCCACTGCTCCGGCTTTTTCTGTGTAATCCCCCTAAACCTCCGGGCTTTTTCTTTCCTTTTTCCCATATTCCCCCTTTTTCCGGCAGCTTTCCCGGAAGAAGCCCCGGGGCTTTTCCATAGACAGGCGGAAAGTTTTGTGGTAAACTTGGGAAGGTGAAAACAGAAAAAACCAGAGAAGATTTTCTGCTCCCCCAAAAACGGGCACAGGCCCTGCCGTAAGCCAGCCGGGGAGGAAACGGGAAAAATACGAAGAAAGGAACGGTACAGCCGCAAAAGGCTGATGCTTCATCCCTTTTGCGGGAATGCTGTACCGCATGGCGATTGTTATGTCTGGAAGAGAAGCTGTGTTGTGGGGGCGGCCTGTGCCCCCCAAAGACGACGCGCCCCGGCGCTCCATTCTACACTGCCTGCGGATGCTGGCGCCATTCCGGGAGGCCATCCCGGAATGTGAGCATGCCAGCGGGGACATGGCGGAGGGAGAGCGGCAGTTTTACGCATTTATAAAGGGCTTATACGGGGAAATGTACAGCGACCCCGCCTTTTTCCTCATCCCCCAGGGGGAATATGACGAGTACATGCAGTCCCGGCCTGCCGGGCTGGAGGAGGAAGAAGGGGAGCACAGGGCCGACCAGAAGGAGAGCCGCCTGCGCAACCGCTTCCAGCAGGCCATCCGGTTTTACGCGGCCTACTTATATGAGCTGGGCGCCCGGGCGCAGTCTTTGGAAAAGGGGGTGCTCACCCTCACCACAGCTGCCTGGCAGGAGGCGCGCAAGGCCATGGAATGGACACACCTGCGGGGGGAAAACGGGCCTCGGTTCCAGCGCCTGCAGGCTTTGGGCCTGGACGAGCGGCAGGAGCCAAAGCTGGTGTACGTCACCAGCCGGGAGTTCCCCAAAATGTTATATGGCCTGTGGGCCTTGTGCAAGGCGCCCCAGGATAAATACAGCTATATGAATTATCTGCGGGTGGACTACCGGGCGGCCCTCCAGGGCGGGCCGCAGCCCGCGGACATCTTCGCCACCCTCACCCCGGACAGGGCGCAGTCCGCCAGGATTCTGCACAGCGCCATGACAGGCCGGGGGGCGAAGCTTGTGATAAAGCCCCTGCGGGAAATCACCTCCGGGGCGCAGTGGAAAGGGGAATACCGCAAAAAGGGCAAATGCGCCGCCGGGTTTTACGCCGACCCCGACGCCTTTACCCTGTGCCTGTATTTCGGTTCCCCGGAGAAAATTTCAGAGGCAAGCGCTGCCCTGCATAAAGAAAATCCCAGGCTGGGCCTGTGGTTTGATGATAAATTCCCCCAGCGCAAATGCACCTGCCCCCACAACTGCCGGGTGCGGCTGGGGGACGGGCCGCGCCGTATCTGCGGCATGGCCTGCCGGGCGGAAATCCCGGAGCCAAGCCGGCAGGATCTGCAAACAGCCCTTTCCATTCTGGAAATGGCGGAAGGATAAATCTCGGAGTCTGTCTTTGCAAAGAGGAGGAGCATGGTATGGAAAACGGCAAAAATATTCTCGTCACAGTCCCTGTAGAGGAAACCCACATGCAAAAGCTTCAGGAAGCCGGGCCGGGGTGTGCCTTCCGGTTTAAGGCCGGGACAGCCCTGCCCTCTTTCCAGTGGGCAAAGCTGCCCTTTGAAAATCTCATAGAAACAGATCCCGTCACCCAGGAGGACATAGACTGGGCAGACATTATTTTAGGCAACGTGAAGGGGGAGAGCCTCCACGGCAGCGAAAAGCTTTTGTGGCTGCAAACCAACAGCGCCGGGGTGGAGGAATACATCAGGCCCGGGGTGCTGGCCCCTCATACGCTGCTTACAAACGCCACCGGGGCATACGGCCTTGCCATCTCCGAGCACATGCTGGCTATGGCTTTGGAAATCCTGAAAAAGCTGGAGCTGTACCGGGACGCCCAGCAGAGGGAAGCCTGGGAAAGCCTGGGGCCGGTGCGAACCATATACGGCAGCACCGTGCTGGTGCTGGGCATGGGGGACATCGGCGGGGAGTTCGGCAAGCGCTGCAAGGCCCTGGGGGCCAAGGTTATCGGCGTGCGCCGGACAGATGCCGCAAAGCCCGATTATGCCGACGAGGTGCGGCTGATTGCGGATTTGGACGCGCTTCTCCCCCAGGCGGATATTGTCGCCGTCACGCTGCCGGGAACAGAAGCCACCCGGAACATGCTGGACAGAAGGCGCTTAGGGCTGATGAAGCCCGGGGCTGTGCTTTTAAATGTAGGCAGGGGCACCATTGTGGACACAGAGGCCCTGTGCGACGCTTTGGAAAGCGGGTCCATAGCCGGGGCTGGGCTGGATGTTACCAACCCGGAGCCGCTGCCCCAGGGCCACAGGCTGTGGAAAATCCCCACAGCGGTGGTAACCCCCCACATCTCCGGGTTTTACCATCTGAAGGAAACCCACACCCGCATTGTGGATATTTTCGCCCAGAACCTCACCCGCTTCCTGAAGGGAGAGCCGCTAAAAAACCAGGTGGATTTCGCTACCGGCTACAGAAAGCTGTAAAACGCTATAAATTTTAGGATTAACCCCTTTTTTTAAAAGGGGTTGCTATGCCCCAGTGGGGCATGTCCAGCAACCGACCGAGCCGGCAGGCGAGACAAAAGTCCCAAGACCTTAGGAGGCATGGATGTGGCAGAGCATTACTTAGACAACGCCGCCACCACCCAGGTGCTGCCGGAAGCGGCAGACCGGGCGCGGGCGCTGATGGTGGAGGAGTTCGGGAATCCTTCCTCCCTGCACACCCGGGGCTATAAAGCCCGGCAGGAGCTGGAAAAGGCCCGGGCCGCTGTTGCCGGGAAGCTGGGGGTGCAGCCAGGGGAGCTTACGTTTACAAGCGGCGGCACAGAGGGGAACAACCTGGCCCTTTTCGGGGCCGCCGCTGCCCGCGGGCGGTTAGGGGATAAAATTGTCACCACCGCCATAGAACACGATTCCGTCCTGAAAGCTGTGGGGGAGCTGGAGCGCCAGGGCTTTCGGGCTGTGTATGTAAAGCCGGACAAAACAGGCCAGGTGCCCCTGGAGGCCCTGGAAGCGGCAATCGACGAAAGCACCATTCTCGTCAGCGTGATGGCAGTGAACAACGAAACCGGGGCTATCCTGCCTGTCCAGGGTTTAAGCCGGGTTATCAGGCGGAAAAAGGCCCCGGCCCTGCTGCATACAGACGGGGTGCAGGCCTTTGGGAAGCTTCCCTTTTCCCCGGCAAAATGGGGGATTGATCTGTGTACCGTCAGCGCCCATAAAATCCATGGGCCAAAGGGCGCCGGGGCCTTGTATGTAAAAAAAGGCACGCGCATCCTGCCCCGCGCCTTTGGCGGCGGGCAGGAGCGGGGCCTGCGCCCGGGCACAGAAAGCCTGCCCCTTCTGGGGGCCTTTGGGGAAGCGGCCTCCCGCCTGCCAAGGCCCCAGGAAGCCCTGCCCAGAATGCAGGCCCTGAAAGAGGCCCTTATCGAGGGCCTTTCCGCTTTGGAGCAGGTAACCGTCCATTCCCCGGAGGACGGCCTGCCCTATATTGTGAATTTTTCGGCAGGCCGGGTGCGGGCGGAAACTATGCTCCACTTCCTGGCGGAAAAAGGGGTATATGTCTCCGCCGGGTCGGCCTGCGGAAAGGCAAAGCCCAGCCATGTGCTGGAGGCCATGGGCCTGCCGGCAGGGCATGTGCGCTCTGCTTTGCGGGTAAGCTTTTCCCGGTTTTCCAGCATGGAGGACGTAAAGGCCCTGCTTGCGGCCCTGGAAGAGGGGCTTTCGCGCTTAGCAAAGGAGTGAGCCTATGGAAGGCTGGAAAATAGAAAAAGTGGAAGAACCTGAGCGCCGGGCCGCTTATACCCGCCAGGTGCTCCGCGCCCTGCCGGAGTGGTTCGGAAACCCGGAGGGCCTTTCGGAATACTGCGAAAAAGTGAAAGGCCTGTCCCTGTGGGCGGCGGTGGACGAGGGTGGCGCGCCTTTGGGCATCCTCGCCGTAACAATCCATTACAGCCGCACAGGGGACATTGTAGTGATGGGCGTCCTGCCCGGCCTGCACCGGAAGGGCCTAGGGCGGGGGCTGTATGAGGCGGCGGAAAGCTATTTCCGGCAGCAGGGCTGCGCCTGTGTGATGGTAAAAACCCTCAGTGACACAGCGGATTTCCCGCCCTATGAAGCCACCCGGCGGTTTTACAGGGGGATGGGCTTTGCGCCCCTAGTCACCCTGACGGAAATGTGGGATGAGGAAAACCCCTGCCTGATTATGCTCAAGGCCCTGGAATAAACAAAAGTGGGAGCGTGCTCGCTTATGGAAAAGGAAATAATTTTGCTGAAGCTGGGGGAAATAGCCTTAAAGGGGTTGAACCGCCGGGCCTTTGAAGACGTGCTCATAAAAAATATCCGCCGCAGGCTGAAAAGCGCGGGGGAGTTTTCCGTATACAGCCGGCAGTCCACCGTATACGTGGAGCCAAAGGATGAAAACGCGGACATGGACTTGGCTGAGGAGCGCTGCGGCAAGGTTTTCGGCGTGGTGGCCTATACCCGGGCCGGGGCGGCGGAAAAGGATCTTCTGAAAATCCGGGAAAAGGCGGCGGAATACCTGCGGGAGCCTTTGGAGGATGCCCGCACCTTTAAGGTGGAGTGCAAGCGCAGCGACAAAAAGTTTCCCTACAAGTCTCCGGAGATTTCCGCAGAGGTGGGAGGCTACCTCCTGGAAGCCTTTCCCCATTTGCGGGTAGACGTACACAACCCGGACATCACGGTGCGGGTGGAGGTGCGGGAAGCGGAAGCCTATGTCCACGCCGACCCCAGGCCCGGGGCCGGGGGCATCCCTGTGGGCACCGGGGGCAAAGGGCTAGTGCTGATAAGCGGCGGGCTGGACAGCCCTGTTGCCGCCTGGATGATGGCAAAGCGGGGGGTAGAGCTTACCGCCGTCCACTTTGCAAGCCCGCCCTACACCAGCGAGCTGGCCCACGACAAGGTGGTGCGCCTGCTGCAAAAGGTGGGGGAATATGCCGGGCGCATCAAAATGGTGACGGTAAACCTCACCCGCCTCCAGGAGGGAATCCGGGACAAATGCCCGGAGGAGCTGCACACCGTCATCCTGCGGCGCTTCATGCTCCGGGCGGCCCGGCAGGTGGCAGAGGACGAGGGCTGCGGGGCGCTTATCACCGGGGAAAGCCTGGGGCAGGTTGCCAGCCAGACCATGCAGGCCATTGCCTGCACAGACGCCGTGGCGGGCATGCCGGTGTTCCGGCCCCTTATTGGCGCGGACAAGTCGGAGATTGTGAAAACCGCCGTGAAAATCGGCACCTATGACATCTCCATTGAGCCTTATGAGGACTGCTGCACTATCTTCACCCCCAAGCATCCCCGCACAAAGCCCATCCTCCATTTTGTGGAGGACGGGGAAAAGGCCATCGACGGGGAAGCCCTGCTCAGGGAAGCGCTGGAGCAGGCGGAAGCCCGGCAAATCCTTCCGGAATTGCAAAATTAAAGAAAACTGTAAGAAATGGGACGGGTTTTTCGCAGGCTGGTGCTGTTATCATAGAATATAGAAAACACAGGGAGGTTTTGTGGGATGAAGGATGGAAAAAAGCGGAGAAAGCGGAATATTATCGGCGCGGCCGTTATGGCAGGGCTGATTTTTGCCGCCATGCCCCTGGGCGTGGCCCATTCCATGGAGGACTTGCGGGACGATGCCGAAAGCGCTTATTACTATGACAGCACAGGCTATGCCATCTATGACGGCCTGGAAAAGCGCCGGGAAGCCGCCCACAACCTGCTGACTGTGGCCCAGCGGTATACAGAGGCCCACCCGGAGATTATTTCTTACACACAGGCGCTGGAATACCAGGTGCAGGCCAATGAGAGCGCCCATGACGACACCTTTTACTGGGCGGGAGCCACCAATATGGAAATGGGCGCGGCGGCCCAAGCCCTGGCTGCGGAACTGGAAAAGCTGCCTTTAGAGGAAAAGGACAAAAAATACCCGGCCCAGATGATAGCCCAGATGCGCTCGGAGCAGGACAAAATCGAACGCAGCAGCTATAACGACGAGGCCCGGGCCTTTAACGCCCGGCTGCATTCCTTCCCGGTAAACCTTCTGCGGAACTTTACCGATGTGAAGGAGCTTATCCCCTTTGACGAGCATGGCGCTGTCGTGGAGGACACAGCGGTGCAGGAGCCTGAGCGGGACTACGCCGGGGAAGAAGCCGCGGCGGAGCAGTCCACCCGGCAGGAGGAATCCTTGGAAAGCACTGTGGAAGCCTGGGCGGAAGGCTATGCGGAGAAGATAGAGGACAGGGTGGGGCAGATTGTGGAAGACAAGCTGGACCCCTGACAGCAGGGAAGGCATAGGAAGGGAGGAATAGCCCTGTGGTAAAGAAAAAGCTTGGCAAATGGGTGCTGGGGGCAGTGGGGATGATCTGCCTGGTTTTCTGGACTGCCATGCCCGCGCTGGCGGCAGTGCCCCAGCGTCCGGCAAACAAATATGTGCTGGACGAGGCCGGGGTGCTCTCCAGCGCGACGGAGCGGGAGATTATCAAGGAAAACGAAGAGCTTTTTGAAGAGTGCGGTGCGGAAATCGTCATTGTGGCGGTGGACTTCCTGGGCGGCAAGGATATAGAAGACTATGCAAACGACCTCTTTAACACTTGGGGCATTGGCTCTTCCCAGCGCAATAACGGCATTCTGCTGGTATTGGCCATAGGCGAGGAAAATTATTACGCCACGACGGGCTATGGCCTGGAGGACTATTTTGACGGGGCCAAGTTCCAGGAGCTTTTTGACGATTACCTGGAGGAGGACTTTGCGGCAGGCCGGTATGACGAGGGCGTGGAAGCGTTCTTCGACGAAGTGCTGGACGAGGTGGAGGACTATTACGAGCGCTACGAGGACGAATACACCCAGCCCGACAGCCCTGATTATGATGAACCCTATTACAGCAGCGTGCGGCCCAGCCGCTGGAAAAGCTTCATGGGGGTTGTCTCCAACGTGGCCCGCATTGTCATTATTATGGTGGTTGTCATCATCGTGGTCCGTATCTTCAGCGGCAGGGGCCGCGGGGGACGGGGCGGCCCGCCCTATGGAGGAGGCGGAGGTGGCGGCAACTTCTGGACCGGCATGATGCTGGGCAACATGATGGGCCGGAACCGCCGATCCCACTGGGGCGCGCCCCCGCCCCCGCCGCCCCCGGGAGGCTTTGGAGGGCCGGGGCACCGCCCAGCCGGGCACCGTCCCGGCGGCTTCGGCGGCTTTACAGGCGGCGGGCGTTCCGGAGGTTTTGGCGCAGGCCGCTCTGGAGGAGGCTTTGGCGGCGGAGGCGGATTCTCCGGCGGTGGAGCCAGCCGCGGCGGCGGGGCCGGCAGGCGCTAAGAACCGGCGGCAAAGCTGCCTGAAAATCAATGGCACCCATGCTGGAACCGGCATGGGTGCATTCTATGAGGGAGAACATGTATGAAAAAATATTTCCTGTTCGATTTAGACGGCACCATAACAGACACCGGGGAGGGCATTATGAAATCCGCCCAGTATGCCCTCACTGCCTTCGGCTTCCCCCAGCAGACAGAGGCCCAACTGCGGCGGTTTGTCGGCCCGCCCCTGCAAGGCTCTTTTGAAACCTTTTATGGCCTAAGCCCTGTGGACGCCGCCCGGGCCGTAGAAAAATACCGGGAGCGCTACCGGGACAAGGGTGTTTTTGAAAGCCCCCTGTATCCGGGCATGGCGGGCTTTTTAGAGCGCCTGCGCGGCAACGCTGTGCTGTGCCTTGCCACCTCCAAGCCTTTGGTGTTTGCCCGGCAGATCTTGTCCCTGCGGGGGGTGGAGCAATATTTCACCTGCCTTTCCGGGGCAGAGCTGGACGGCGCCCGCACAGACAAGGCGGAGGTAATCGCCTATGCAAGGGAGCTGCTGGAAAACCCGCCTAAGGAGCAGATGGTGATGGTGGGGGACAGGCGGCAGGACGTTTTGGGAGCCAAGGCCCAGGGGGTGGAGAGCGTCGGCGTGCTCTATGGCTACAGCGATCCGGGAGAACTGTGGGAGGCCGGGGCCACCCACCTTGTCTCCAGCGTGGAGGAGTTGGAAGCCTTGTGTTTCTCCCTGCTTTAGAAGCTGTACCAATAGGCTCCTGCACAAATCTTTTCGGGAAATTTAGCGGGCTTCTGTGTTAGAAATCCTCGAAGACCGACAGGTCTTCTTGCGGTTTCCGCCTTAAACCCCACAAAATTTCCTCGAAAATCTTCGCACCAATCCTATCGGTACAGCTTCTTAGAGCAGAAAGTTTCTCCAGGCGCCCTTTTTGTACAAAAGCACTTGCCTGGACAGGATTTCCAAGGTATAATAAGGATATATCGGTGCGGGGCGGATGCCCCTATACTAACAGACAAGGAGAGACTGTTATGCTGCAGCAGGTTATGACCGCCCCCGGAAAAATCGAGTTCCGCGAAATCCCCACGCCAGAACCCCAGCCCGGGGAGGCCCTCATAAAAATCATGAAAATCGGCGTGTGCGGCTCCGACATCCACGTATACCACGGGGAGCACCCCTTCACAAGCTATCCCGTCACCCAGGGCCACGAGGTTTCCGGCCTGGTGGAAAAGCTGGGGGAGGGGGTGACAACCCTCACCGTAGGCCAGAAGGTCACCATCCAGCCCCAGGTGGTGTGCGGGGAATGCTATCCCTGCCGCCATGGGAAATATAACCTCTGCGAAAGCCTGAAGGTAATGGGCTTCCAGACCACAGGCGTGGCCTCTGAATATTTCGCTGTAGACGCGAAAAAGGTCACCCCCCTGCCGGAGGACATGAGCCTGGACGAGGGCGCCATGATAGAGCCTTTGGCTGTGGCAGTCCACGCGGTGCGCCGGGCCGGGGACGTAACCGGGCAGGACATCTGCGTGCTGGGCGCCGGGCCTATCGGCATCCTGGTGGCCCAGGCCGCCAAGGGCATGGGCGCTAGGCGGGTGATGGTAACAGATGTAAGCAGCCTGCGCCTTGATAAGGCCAAAGAGTGCGGGGCCGACTTCTGCATCAACACAAAGGAGAAGGATTTCGGGGAAGCCCTTACAGAGTGCTTTGGCCCGGACAAGGCCGACGTGATTTACGACTGTGCCGGCAACAACATCACTATGGGACAGGCCATTGCCCACGCCCGCAAGGGCAGCACCATCATCCTGGTGGCGGTGTTTGCAGGGCAGGCCTCTGTGGACTTGGCAGTGCTCAACGATCACGAGCTGGATTTAAACACCTCCATGATGTACCGCACAGAGGATTACGCCGCGGCCATTGAGCTGGTAAACCAGGGCAAGGTGTCCCTTGCGCCCTTAATCTCCAAGCATTTTGCCTTCAAGGATTACCTGGAGGCCTATAAGTTCATCGACGAGAACCGGGAATCTACCATGAAAGTCATTATCAACGTCCAGGCAACGTAACGTTGCATCTAAGACGCGAGAAACGTGAGTGGGAACTTTCCGCTGCGGAATGATATTCCGCGCTTACGTGAGCCATCGCGTGTCCGGGGTACTCCCGATGGTGTAAATTGGTTTTTGGGTCATAACATTCCCAAAGGGAATGTTTGCCCTTCTTTGCAAAAAGGTTTGTGGGGTGTGGGGCGAAGCCCTACGGCCTTGACCTTAGGAGGTAGTGTTTTGTTAAAGCGGCGGCAGGGAGAGAAAAACTACTATATACGGGCGTTTGTGCTGGGGCTGGGACTGTCGTTTCTGGTGTTCATCCCCTTCATGGCCATAGACGGCGGGCGCTTCCTGTTTTACGGGGACTTCAACGTACAGCAGGTGCCTTTTTACCGTCTGGCCCACGACGCCATCCGATCCGGGCAGCTTGGCTGGAGCCAGCACACAGACCTGGGCGCAAACTTCATCGGATCCTATTCCTTCTACCTTTTAGGCAGCCCCTTCTTCTGGCTTACCATCCCCTTCCCCTCGGAGTGGATGCAGTACATGATGGGGCCGCTGCTCATCCTGAAGTTTGCCTGCGCCAGCCTCACCGGGTACATTTACCTGCACCGCTATACCAAAACCCCGGACACAGCCCTCATCGGTTCCATCCTCTATGCCTTTTCCGGGTTTTCCATCTATAATATTTTCTTTAACCATTTCCACGAGGCCATTGTGTTCTTCCCCCTGCTGCTGGCAGCCCTGGACGAATACATGGCAACCCGCCGCCGGGGGCTTTTTGCCCTGGCGGTTGCGGCCTGCTGCTTTGTGAATTATTACTTTTTTGTGGGCCAGGTCACCTTCACCCTCATTTATTTCTTCCTGCGTATGCTGTGGGGGGACTGGCGGCTCTCCTTCCGGGACTTCCTCTTCCTGGCTTTGGAAGCTGTGCTGGGAGTGGGCATTTCCTGCGCTTTGCTTGTCCCCTCCATCCTGGCTGTGCTGCAAAACAGCCGCACAGGAAACATCATCAACGGCTGGAACGCGGTGCTCTATAACAAAAACCAGCGGTATCTCCACATTCTGGAGTGCTTCTTCTTCCCGCCGGATCTCCCCGCCCGGCCCAACTTCACCCCGGAGTCCGAGTCCCGCTGGGCCTCCCTGGGGGCCTGGCTGCCCCTCTTCAGCATGTCGGGGGTTATCGGCTGGCTCCAGCTAAGGCGGAAGCACTGGCTGAAAAAGCTTTTATGGACGCTTTTCTTCATGGCATTGGTGCCAGGGCTGAATTCTGCCTTCCAGATGATGAACAGCGCCTACTATGCCCGGTGGTTCTACATGCTCACCTTGATGATGGCCCTTGCCACTGTCATGTCCCTGGAGGAGGAGCGGGTGGACTGGAAGCGTTCCCTTGTCTGGACCCTCTCCATCACCCTGGGCATTACGGCTGTGGTGGGCTTCACGCCGGTTTCCGAAACTGTGGACGGGGAGCAGAGCGTCTCCTTTGGGCTTATGCAGTATCCCACCCGCTTCTGGAGCTATGCCGCCATTTCCCTCATCTCCCTGGCCGCCCTGTTCTATGTGTTCACCTTCCGGCGGGACAGCCGCCGATCCTTCCAGCGGGGGACTATATGGGCCGCGTCCATTGTCTCGGTGCTGTATTCCATTTTCTTTATTGCCCTGGGCAAAACCCAGTCGGACTACACCTGGGATCACCTCATCCCTTATTCCTTAAACGGCGGCGCCTCCATCGACCTGCCGGATCTGCAGCAGTGCCGCTCAGACTTTTATGAGTCTGTGGACAACGCGGGCATGTTCTGGAAAGTCCCCACCATCCAGGCTTTCCACAGCGTGGTGCCCGGATCTGTCATGGAGTTTTACAGCTCTGTGGGGGTGCAGCGGGATGTGGCCTCCCGCCCGGAAACCAGCCACTACGGGGTGCGGGCGCTGACCTCTGTCCACTGGCTTTTCGACGACGACCACGACAGCGACTACTTTGCCGGGGAGGATTCCTCCGAACCCCTTATGCCCGGCTGGGCCTATTATGGCAACGCCAACGGCTTCGATATCTGGGAAAACCAGTATTACATCCCCATGGGCTTTTCCTATGACTACTATATCACCCGCAGCGAGTATGAAAAGCTCAGCAAGGGCACAGACTCCACAGCAGGGGACAGGGAGCTTGCCATGCTGCGGGCAGTGGTGCTGGAGGACAAGGACGTGCAGGACTTTGAGGGGCTTCTCACCCACCTGCCCCCGGAAAACCGGGCCTTCAACCAAAGCCTCTATCCCCAGGACTGCCTGGACAGGGCGGCCTCTGCCTGCCAGTCCTTCCAGTATACCCGCACAGGCTTTTCCGCCACCCTGGATACGGACACCGAGGAGCTGGTGTTTTTCAGCGTGCCCTATGAACCGGGATGGTCTGCCCGGGTAAACGGCGAGCCGGCAAAAATCACCAGGGTGAACGTGGGCTTTATGGCAGTGGTGGTGCCGGTGGGGGAACAGGTGCAGATCGAGTTTACCTACCGCACCCCCGGCCTGACAGCCGGCATACTGGGATCCCTGCTTTCCCTGGGCCTTCTGGCAGCTTACCTGGTTTTGGCCCGCCGCCTGAAGGAGAAGCCCCAGTCTCCGGCCCCCCGCTTTATGCGCCTGGAGCCTTTCTCCGAATATGAAAAGCGGCACAGGGCCACCTTCCTGCGGCCCGGAGCTATGATTCCCCATTTCCCCCGGCAGGCGGCCCTGCCCCCGGAGGATCCGCAGCAGGAAGTCCAGCTTCCGGGCGCAGGGGAAAAAGACCCCGCCCCTGTGGAATATGCAGAGCGGGTAGACCTTGACACGCCGGAGGAAGCGCCTGAGGGGGAAATCCCCGGGGAGGAAGTCCCAGGGGTGGAAACCTCCGGGGAGGAAGCCCCGGAACAACAGGAGGAACCGAAGCTATGAACCCAACTGTATATTTCGTCATCCCCTGCTATAACGAGCAGGAAGTGCTGGAAGAAACGGTCAAGCGCCTGACCGCCAAAATGGATTCTATGCGGGAGCGGGGCCTTGCAGGCGACAAGAGCCGCATCCTGCTGGTAAACGACGGCAGCAAGGACAAAACCTGGGAGATTATCACCCGGCTCCACGAGGAAAACGGCTATGTGGAGGGGGTAAAGCTTGCCCACAACCGGGGCCACCAGAACGCCTTGTTCTGCGGGCTGATGACGGCCATGCCCCTGTGCGACTGCGCCATCAGCCTGGACGCGGATTTGCAAGATGATGTGGACGCCCTGGACAAGTTTGTGGAAAAATTCCTGGAGGGCTGCGACGTGGTGTACGGGGTGCGCAACAAGCGGGACACAGACACCTGGTTCAAGCGCACCACAGCCGAGGGGTATTATAAGATTCTCCACCTGCTGGGAGTAGACGTGGTGTTTAACCATGCGGATTACCGCCTGATGAGCCGCCGGGCCTTGGAGGCCCTGTCGGAGTATAAGGAAGTAAACCTGTTCCTGCGGGGCATGGTGCCCCTTATCGGCTATAAGAGCGACTATGTGTATTACGACCGCCACGAGCGCTTTGCCGGGGAATCCAAATACCCCCTGAAAAAGATGATAGCCCTGGCCTTGGACGGCATCACCAGTTTCAGCGTGAAGCCCTTAAAGCTTATCTCAAACTTCGGCGTCATTGTGTCCATCCTCAGCGTGTTCGGCCTGCTGTATGCCCTCATCTCCTATTTTGCCGGCTGGGCCGTTTCCGGCTGGACTGCCATTGTCTGTTCCATCTGGCTTTTAGGGGGCCTGCAAATGCTGTGCCTGGGGGTAGTGGGCGGCTATGTGGGGAAAATCTACAGCGAGGTGAAAGCCCGGCCCCGTTACCGGGTGGAGGAATTTTTACAGCAGCCGCCGGAGGAATAAACCTCCCTTTATGGAAATTACAATTTTGTAACTAGATGACAAATCGTTTACAAAACAACAGGTTTTTCCCAAGTTTTATCTGATTTTTATCATTATTCACACTCTGTTCACATTTTTTCTGTGGGAAAATCGTCAGAGGGAAGGAGCGGCATGGGAAAAAAGAAATACGCCCTGATTGCTGGGGGCTTGGTGTGTCTGGCGCTTTTTGGGGCGCTTTACTACCTGCAAGGGGAAAGGGACAAGCCCTATACCTTGTCCACCTTTGCCATGGGTTCCTATATCCAACAGACCGTATACGGCAAAGGGGGAGAAGAAGCCGCCGCCCAGGCCGCCCAGGAGATTGGGGCGCTGGAAAACCGCATCTCCTGGCGCAGGGAGCACAGCGACATCGCCCTCTTAAACGCTTCCGCCGGAAGCGGCCCTGTGCCCTTGGATCCCGCCACAGAAAGCCTTTTGGAAATGGCCCTGGAGGTGGGGGAAAAGAGCGGCGGCGCCTTTGACGTGACCATCGCCCCGGTAAGCCGCCTGTGGGATTTTGACGAAAATCCACGTCTGCCTGAAACAGGGGAGTTGGCAGCGGCCCGGGCATTGGTGGACTACAGGCAGCTTTCCCTCAGCCCCCAGGGGGCCTCTCTCCCTGAGGGCATGGCGGTTGACCTGGGGGCGGCAGGAAAGGGCGCGGCCTGCGACAAGGCCCTGGCTGTGTACCGGGAGGCAGGGCTTGCAGGAGGCGTGGCCGCCGCCGGAGGCAGCGTGGGGCTTTACGGGAAAAAGCCTGACGGCTCCCTGTGGCAGGTGAGCGTGCGGGATCCCTGGGGCGCCGGCTCGGTAGGGGTGCTGGAGCTGGAGGAGGGCTTCGTGTCCACCTCGGGCAGCTATGAAAAAACCTTCCAGCAGGACGGCGTCACCTACCACCATCTGATAGACCCCAAAACCGGATATCCGGCGGAAAGCGGGCTGGTTTCCGTAACTGTGTGCAGCGGTTCCGGTGCTTTAAGCGACTGCCTTTCCACCGCCTGCTTTGTTTTGGGGGAAGAAAAGAGCCAGCCCCTTTTGGAAAGCTTTTCGGCCCAGGCCCTTTTCATCCATGAGGATGGCAGCATAGCCTGTACCCCTGGCCTGGAGGAAGCTTTTACACCCCACAGCCCCGGGGATTTGGCGGCAGACAAGCCCTGAAAGCTTGCGGGAAAAGGAGGCAGGCATGGCAAGGTTTTTTATCACAGATACCCCTTCCAGCCCATACTTTTTAGGCGGCGGGGAGGGCCTTCACGGGGCGAAGGCTTTGCGCCTGCGGCCTGGGGAGGAAGTTACCCTGTGCGACGGGGCAGGGACGGATTATCCCGGCGTGGTGGAGCGGGTGGAAAAAGACGGCCTGTGGCTGCAGGTGGGCGAAGGCGCGGCAAACCGGGCAGAGCCTTCTGTGCAGATAACGGTGTGCCAGTGCCTTCCCAAAGGGGACAAGCTGGACACGGTGGTGCAAAAGGCAGTGGAACTGGGGGCCTGTGGCCTTTGGCAGGTGGAAAGCGCCCGGTGCGTGGTCAGGCTGGACAGGAAGCAGGCGGAAAAAAAGACCGCCCGGCTTCGGCGCATTGCCCTGGAGGCCGCCAAGCAGAGCGGCAGGGGCATAGTGCCCCGGGTGCGGGAGCCGGTACCCTTTGGGCAGGCCCTCCGGGAGGCGGCAGAAAAGGGGGACGTGCTCTTTTTTTATGAAAAGGGCAAACACAGCCTCAAAGAGGCCCTGGAGACGGCAGGGGACAGGCTGTTCCTCTTTATCGGGCCAGAGGGGGGCTTTACCCCGGAGGAGGCGGCGCTGGCGGAAAGCATGGGCGCAAAGCCCTTGACATTGGGCAGGCGGATTCTCCGCACAGAAACCGCCCCGCTGGCAGCTTTGGCGGCGATTTTGTACCAGCGGGGCGAAATGGAAGGGTAGGGCAGCCATATGGGCGGACGGGCGAAAAACGTGTTGATCACCGGGGCTTCCGGGGGAATTGGCAGGGCCATGGCGGCGGCTTTCGCGGAAAAGAGCTACGGGGTGGCTATGGTGTGCCACAGCCACCCAGAGCGGGCCAGGGATCTTGCGGAAAAGACCGGGGCCGCTGTGTTTTCCTGCGACGTTTCCCGGGAAGAGGAAGTAGAGCGCCTTTTCGCGGCGGCAGAGGAGGCTTTCGGGTGTATAGACGTGCTGGTGAACAGCGCCGGCATTTCCTGGCGGGGGCTTTTCACAGACATGTCCCTGGCAGAGTGGGAGCGTGTTTTCGCTGTGAACACCCGAGGGGTGTTTTTGTGTACCCGCCGGGCGCTGCCCCCCATGATTCGCCGGAAGCGCGGCTGTATTATCAATGTCAGTTCCATGTGGGGCCAGCAGGGGGCTTCCTGCGAGGCGGCCTATTCCGCTTCCAAGGCGGCGGTGATTGGACTCACCCAGGCCCTGGCCCAGGAGGAAGGGCCTTCCGGCATCCGGGTAAACTGCATCTGCCCTGGGGTAATCGACACCCCTATGAACGGAATCCTTTCTCCGGCGGACATAGCCGTTCTGGCCCAGGACACCCCTTTGGGGCGCACTGGAACACCGGAGGAGGTGGCCCACGCGGCCCTGTTCCTGGCGGAAAACGAGTTTGTCACAGGGCAGGCCCTGGGCATAAACGGGGGATTCCTGCTCCGATGAGGGCGGGGGAATAGGGGCAGAGAGAAAAGCTGTGGGTTCCCTGCCTGTTTTCTTGTAATTTCCCGGCGCATATGATATAATAGCCACAAGCTGTTATACTTGTTTTTTGGCCGCAGCTTGGCGGCGTGTTATGGAAATAAGCCCAAGGGGGCTTTGAAGGCAAAGGGGGCTGGGAGGAAACATGGCAAGCAAACTATGCATGAACTGCTTTGCAGGCTACCGTCCGGAGGTGGACGGCAGCTTTTGCCCGGAATGTTCCTGGGACAACAGCAAGCCCCAGGTGACAGAGGGCCTCCGGTTCCAGACGGTGCTGGCCTCCCGGTACGTTATCGGGCGGGTGCGCTCCATGAACAGCGAGGGCATCACTTACATGGCCCTGGATCGTGCCAGCCAGAAAACCGTTACCATCCGGGAGTTTTATCCCCGGCCCCTGGCTTCCCGTAGGCAGGATCAGTCCGTTGCCCCGGGAAAAGAGAACCAGGCTGTGTTTGACAAATATGCTGATGAGTTTTTAGAATTGGGGAAGGGCGTAAGCCGGCTGCGGGAGCTGACGGTGATAGAGTCTGTGCTGGACATTTTCGAGGAAAACGGCACAGTGTATACAGTCTACCGCTATACGCCCACTGTGTCCCTGCGCAGTTACATTGAAAACAACGGCAGGCTGGGCTGGAACGAAGTGAACCGGATGTTCATGCCGGTGCTCACAGCCCTGGGGCTTATCAACTCCTTGGGCATTTCCCACCTGGGCATTTCCCCGGACACCCTGCGGGTGACGAAGGAGCGCAATCTGCTGCTGACAGGCTTTTGCATTAAGGCCGTCCGGCGGGCCGGATCCCCTATCCCGGCGGATTTGGATCCGGGCTGCGCCGCCATTGAGCAGTACAGCTCCAAGGCCCTGTGCAGCGAGGGCAGCGACGTGTATGCCTTGGGGGCCTGTATGCTCTATGCCCTCACAGGCCGTCCCCCCAAGGAAGCGCCGAAGCGCCTGGAGGATCCCCGGCTGCTGATTGCCAAGGATGTGATGAAAACCCTGCCTCCCTTTGCGGTGACAGCTATTGCCAACTCCCTGCAGGTGAAGCAGGGCCAGCGCACCGGCAGTTTCGAGCGCTTCCGCAGCGAGCTTTCCGCTGCCCCGGCCCTGGTGGAGGAAATTGACCAGACAGACGCCATCCGCCGCCTGCCGCCTATCAACATGAGCCTGCCCCAAAACCGGGGGCTGCCTCCGGTGGCGTGGCTTATCGGATCCTGCGTGGTAACATTGGTGGCCCTGGTGATTGTAGCCTCAGCCTGGCTGGGGGACAGGGGCATGTCCTTTGGGGACTTGGGCCAGCTTTTTGACGGTACGGTTGCCGCCCAATCCGCCATAGAGGTGCCCAACATGCTC
Organism: Neglectibacter sp. X4; assembly: GCF_009917365.1. Lineage (NCBI taxonomy): Bacteria > Bacillati > Bacillota > Clostridia > Eubacteriales > Oscillospiraceae > Neglectibacter > Neglectibacter sp. X4. The sequence goes on from NZ_QWLE01000007.1 coordinate 42,293, forward strand.
AACCAGAGCTATGAGGACTGGGAGAAGAAAATCAAGGACGGGGAGTATGATCTGCAGCTAAAAATTTCCTCCCGGTCTTTCAGCAGCACCATTGACGAGGGCAATATTATCAGCCAAAGCCCCTTTGCGGGGGAGGAGGCCAAGCCTGGGGACACCATTGTGGTGACGGTGAGCAAGGGCGCTGCCACCCGGGCCTTGCCAGAGATAAAAGGCGTAAGCTTTGCGGAACTGCAGGAGCTTTTAAGCGGCAACGGCTTTGTGCCCATGCGCCAGGAGGAGCACAGCGATGACATTGGCCCGGGCTATGTGATACGCTATGTGGATCACGAGCCGGGGGATTCCCTGGACTATGGGGCCACAGTGACAGTGGTGGTCAGCGCCGGGCCGGAGGCGGAGGGGGGAGAGCCTGTCAGCCAGGGAGAAGGGGGCGAACCGCCTCCCGGAGAATAAAGTTCTAAATAAAGAAAAAGGGCCGGCTGGAGTTTCCCAGCCGGCTTTTTAGTATTTCTCAGAAGCTGTACCGATAGGATTGGTGCGAAGATTTTCGAGGAAATTTTGTGGGGTTCAAGGCGGAAACCGCAAGGATTACTTTCGTATTTCGAGGATTTCCAACACAGAAGCCCACTAAATTTCCCGAAAAGGTTTGTGCAGGGGCCTATTGGTGCAGCTTCTTATTTCCCTCCTTGCCCACAGCCACCAAAAAGGCGGCGCAGAGCAGAAGCAGGGAAAGCCCGCCTGCCGCTGTGCCGGAAAAGGCCTGCACAGTCCCTATGGGCGCGGCAGTTTCCAGGGTTCCCCCGGGCAGCAGCCTGCACAGAAGCTGGCAGCAGATTGCGGAAAGCAGCCCGTGGATCAGCCGGAACAGGAAGAAAAGCCACTTTTTCACAGGGAACTCCCCGGGGAACATGGCGAACACCTGCAAATGGACGCACAGCCCGCCAAAGGCCAGGCCAAAGGCGTATAAGGGCAGGCCAGCGTGGAACCGGACGGCATCCCCCACGCCGCCGGTAACCTCCAGCAGGAAGGAGAGGGCCGCCGCTGTTTCCAGGGGCGTAAGGAAGCTTTGAGCGTCCAACAGCCGGACTAGGGCCTGATAAGCCCCTGTGGCGTGAAGCAGGGTGGAGAGGGCGCCGAAGCTTACAATGCAGGCGCACATGATAAGCATGCTCTGAGCCGCACCGGAGACAGAGCGCACCAGCGCCCCGCCTGTTTTTATGGGGCGGGCCTCCTGCTTTTTTGGGGGGATTTTTCCCCGCAGGCCGGAAAGCAGGCCCAGCAAAAGGCCGGAGAGGGTGACGGAGAAAAACAGCAGCCAGCCGGCCTGGTAGCTGCCCAGCACGCCGCCCCCCAAATAGGTGACCACAAAAGCTGTGCCGGGATTCACGCAGAAAAGCATCATGCGCCCGGCCTGCTCCCGGGTGATTTTCCCCTGCTCCAACAGCAGCGCCGCGCTGCGGGCCCCGGCAGGGTATCCTCCTAAAAAGCTCATGATAACAGGGGCGGCGCAGCACTTTGGCAGCCGGAACCCCCACCGGGTGGGGAGGGCCAGGGGCCTGCCCAGCAGCTCCCCGGCCCCGGACTGCACCATGAGGCAGCTAAGCACCATAAAGGGGAACAGGGAGGGGATGAGTGCTGTCAGGCAGTACAGCACGCTTGCCCGCACCCCGTCCTTTACCTCCTCCGGGAAGGACAACAGGGCCATGGCCAGGAGAAGCACCCCCAAAGCCCCCAGCACCCCCGGTATCCGCCTGCACAGCCTGCGCGCCATTTCCATTAAGAACCCCTCCTTTGTCCATCTACAGGATATGGGAAAAACCGGGGATACATGCCGCCTGCCACACATATTATTACCCGACGGCAAAAAAACTTTTGGGAGGGATGGCATGGAGCAGGGGAAAGGCGGCACGCTGATTACGCTTACAGGCAACCGCTCCGCTGTGGTGGACGGCTGCGACGGCATTATCGACTATGACGCGGAAAAAATCCTCCTGCGGGCGGGCAGGCTCACTGTGCGCTTTGGGGGCCGGGATCTGGCTTTGCGCAGGCTGACAGAGAACTCCGCTGTGATAGAGGGATTTATTTCCCAGGTGGAATATATGGTATAGGGAAGGGGCTGGGTGCTTTGCTGGAAAAGGTGTTTCATCTGCTTTCAGGGTATGCGGAATTTCAGGTGGAGGGGGACGGCCCCCGATTTTTTAACATAACCGCCAAAAGCCGCATCGGGCTTTGGGGCTACCGCCGCCGGGAGGGGCTGCCTGTGGCCCGGATAAAGGCCCGGGAATATAAAAAGCTGCGGGGGGTGTACAGGCGCAGCGGGTCCAGGCCCCGCCTGCTGAAAAAGCGGGGCGCCCCCTTTTTGATCCACAGGCTGGAGGCCCGGAAGGGGCTGCTGCTGGGGGCGCTTTGCGGCGGGGCGCTGTACTGGTTCCTCTCCGGGTTCCTGTGGGGGGTGTCGGTGACAGGGACACAGCTTATGCCGCCTTCCAGGGTGCTGGAGGCCGCTGCCCGCCAGGGGCTTTACCAGGGCTGTGCCCAGCGAGAGATGAATCCCCGGGGCGCGGCCCTGGGGATTTTATCGGAGCTGCCGGAGCTGAGCTGGGCTGGCATCAGCACAGACGGCTGCTTTGCGGAGATTGCCGTAAAGGAAGGGGAGCCAAAGCCCCAGCCAGAGGAAGAGGCAGGGTGGTCAAACATTGTGGCCTCCCGGGAGGGGAAGGTGGTGGAGATACAGGCCCAAAGCGGCAGGCCAGAGGTAAAGCTGGGGGAAGCGGTAGAACGGGGTCAGCTTTTAATTTCCGGGCTGTATGAGGAGGAGCAGGATCCCTGGGCAGAGCCGAACCCCAATCCTCTGCAGGTGACTGGCCCGGCCCGGGGCAGTGTAACGGCGGAAACATGGCGCACCTTTACCGTGCAGGTCAGCGGCATGAAAAAAGAGTGGGTGGAAACAGGGGAGACGGAAAGCAGCTATTCCCTCTACCTTTTGGGCCTGCGCCTGCCCCTAAGCCTGCCCCTGGCCCCGGGAGAAGGCCGGGCCTACCGGGAAGAGCACCCGCTAAAGGCGCTGGGCACAAAGCTGCCCGTTTCCCTCCGGAGGGAAGCCCGGATTGTATGCGCCCAGCAGGAGCGGGCTTTAACAGAGGAGGAGCAGAAGGCCCAGGCCCTTTTAAAGCTGCGGGAAATCCAGCGAGGGGAGATTGCCCCTGGGGGCCGGGTGCTGGAGGAAGAGCTGGAATTCCATTTCACAGAAGGCATGTGCATTTTAGAGGCCAAGTGCCTTTGCCGGGAAGAAATTGGGGAGCTACAAAAAGTTTTGGTGGATTAGACGGAAGATGGGGATAAATTTTATACAGATTTCATAGGATTTTCTCTTGAACACTTGTTTTTCCTTGTGGTATAATAACTGTACAACAGTTATTATGCTTGATTTTAAATTGCCCCGCCCGGTTTTGTCTGCCGCGCAGGCGGAGGGCAGGCAAAAAGCAAGGAGAAGTGTATTTGGAACAGAGGATCAATGTAGACAGGCTGGAGCAGGCTGCCGAGCTTTTCGGCAGCTTTGACAGCAATGTGCGTCTGATAGAACAGGAATATGGCGTGCAGGTGCTTTTCAGGGATACAGAGCTGAAAATCAGCGGGGACGACCCGGAAAAGGTAGACCGGGCATACCGCACCCTGCAAAGCCTTATCACCCTTATTGGCAGCGGAGAAGCCCTTACGGAGCAAAACGTGCGGTACTGCATCCGCATGGTGGCAGAGGACAGTGAGCAGCAGGTGCAGCGCCTTGCCGGGGACTGCATCTGCATCACCAGCAAGGGCAAGCCTATCAAGCCCAAAACTGTGGGCCAGCGCACCTATTGCGACAATATCAAGGACAACACCATTACCATCGGGGTAGGCCCTGCCGGCACAGGCAAAACCTACCTTGCGGTAGCTATGGCTGTCACAGCCTTCCGGGCCCAGGAGGTAAACCGCATTATCCTCACCCGTCCGGCAGTGGAGGCCGGGGAAAAGCTGGGCTTTTTGCCTGGGGATTTGCAGCAGAAGGTGGATCCCTATCTGCGGCCTTTATATGACGCCCTTTTCGACATGCTGGGGGCGGAAACCTACCAGCGCTATGTGGAGCGGGGGAACATTGAGGTGGCGCCCCTGGCCTATATGCGGGGCCGCACCCTGGACGACAGCTTCATCATCCTGGACGAGGCCCAGAACACCACCGGGGAGCAGATGAAAATGTTCCTCACCCGGCTGGGCTTTAATTCAAAAATGGTTATCACAGGGGACGTGACCCAGATAGACCTGCCCGACGGCAAGCGCTCCGGCCTGAAGGAGGCGGTGCGGGTGCTGCGGGGGGTGGAGGATATTGCCATCTTCAAGTTTACGGAAAAAGACGTGGTGCGCCACAGGCTGGTGCAGGACATTATCCGGGCCTACGAGCGGGCCGGGCGCGCCAATAAATAAGTGAAAGGGAGAACCCATATGGAGAAGCTAAAGGTCATCATTTCCAACCGCCAGAAGCAAGTGAAGATCCCCACCGGGGTGCGGATGCTCATCCGCCGGTGCTGCCATGCGGTGCTGCTGCTGGAGCACTTTCCAGACTCCGCTGAAATCAGCGTCTCCTTTGTGGATAACGAGCAGATCCGGGAGATGAACAGCCAATACCGGGGCAAGGATGCCGTAACCGACGTGCTGTCCTTTCCCATGGGAGAGGACGGGCACTATGATGTCAACCATGAAACCGGGGCAAAAATTTTGGGGGACATTGTGCTCTCTGTGCCCAAGGCCATGGAGCAGGCCAATCTTTACGGGCACTCTTTAGAGCGGGAAATTGGGTATCTTACGGCCCACTCCATGCTGCATCTTTTGGGCTATGACCACGAGGACGGGGGCCTTGCCCGGGTGCGGATGCGGGAAAAGGAAGAGCTGGTGATGAGCCAGTTAGGCCTGCCCGCCAGCAGCAGCTACACCGATGCGTAAGCAGCGGCGGTTTTTCCACAGCTTTAGGGACGCAGGGCGGGGGATAGGAAGTTGCCTGCGGACAGAGAGGAACATGCGGGTACACCTGGGGGCCTGTGTGCTGGTGGTGCTTCTGGCGGCGTGGCTGGGCGTGGGCCGGGAGGAATGGGCCTGCCTGCTGCTTGCCATGGGCATGGTGACGGCAGCCGAAGCTGTGAACACAGCTATAGAGGGGCTGTGCGACTTTATAGAGGAAGGGCATAACGCCCAGATTGGAAAAATCAAGGATATAGCGGCAGGGGCTGTGCTGCTGGCGGCGGTTTTCGCGGCGGCAGTGGGCGCAGTGGTTTTCCTGCCGCGGCTTTTGGGCTGCATTGAGATGCTGCAGCGGTATATATAATGTATAAGGATGGTTTAAAAATGGAATATGAATTCGATTCAAGGGGGGCAGAGGGCAGCTCTGCCCTTATCGCCATTGTAGGGCGGCCCAATGTGGGCAAGTCCTCCCTTCTCAACCGGCTTATCGGGGAGAAAATCGCCATTGTCTCCCCAAAGCCCCAAACCACCCGCACCCGCATTATGGGCGTGCTGACAGTGGAGGGGGATCAACTGGTGTTTATGGACACCCCGGGCCTCTTAAAGCCCCGGAACTCCCTGGGGGATTTTATGGTGAAATCTGTCACCAGCACAGTGGATGGGGTGGATGCCTGCCTGCTGGTGACAGAGGCAGGGGCACCTGTGTCCAAGGCGGACGAGGAGCTGATAAAGCGCTTTCGCGCAGCCGGGGTGCCCGCTGTGCTGGCAATCAACAAAATCGACCTTTTGGAGGACAAGACCCGGCTGATGGCCCAGATTGCCGGCTACAGCCAGCTTTATAATTTCCGGGCCGTAGTGCCTGTCTCCGCCCGGGACGGCAGCGGCATGGAGGCCCTGCTTTCCGAGCTGCGGGGCCTTACAGCCCCTGGGGGCTGGCTTTTCTCTGAGGACACCCTCACCGACCAGCCGGAGCAGGTGATTGCGGCAGAGCTGGTGCGGGAAAAAGTGCTGCGGCTTTTTGAGCAGGAGGTGCCCCATGGGGTGGCTGCCGTTACGGAGCACATGGAGGAGGAAGGGGACTTGCTCACCCTCCACGTGACGATTTTTTGCGAGAAGCAGAGCCATAAGGGAATGCTTATTGGCAAGGGCGGGCAGATGCTGAAGAAAATCGGTACCATGGCCCGGGGAGACTTGGAAAAATTTTTCGGCTGCAAGGTGAATTTGCAGCTTTGGGTGAAGGTGAAGGAGGACTGGCGGCAGAGGCCCCAAACCCTCCAAAGCCTGGGCTTCTCCCAGCAGAACCTGGAACTTTAAGAATGGAGTCCTAAGCACAAACCGGGCGCGGATTCTGCCGGAGCCTGTCGAACAAAGATATTTTTTCCTTTCATAGCAGGCGCAAAGCTGCAAATACTTTTTGTGCAAAGCAATTTGGATGTGTTCCTATAAAGCCCAACTTATAGGAACACATCCTGCGCAGAAACCTGCGCCGGAAGGAGGAAGCCTTTGTGGACGAGAAACAGGCATGGGTATGCTTTGCCCATTCGGGGAAGATAGAGGATTACATCCGGTATGCACAGCTTAAGAACCGGGCAGGAGAAGGACAGTGCATGGCACAGGAGGGACAGCGTGCAGGTAAAAACCCAGGGGCTTATCATCCGGGAACAGCCGGTAGGGGAGAGTGACCGGCTGGTTACCGTGCTTACAAAGGACGAAGGCGTGGTGCGGGCCTTTGCCCGGCGGGCCAAAAGCCTGAAAGACAGCAAAAATGCCGCTACAGGCCTTTTGTGCTATTCCCGCCTGAACCTGTATAAGGGGCGGGAAAAATACATAATCAACGACGCCTTCCCCATCGAGGTGTTTTTCGGCCTGCGGAAGGACATCACCGCCCTGGCCCTGGGGCAGTATTTCTGCTCCCTGGCGGCGGAACTGGTGCCCGAAGGGGTGGAGAGCGAAGCCTATCTGCGGCTGGTGCTCAACGCCCTGCATTTTTTGTGCGAGGGCACAAAGCCCCAGGTTCTTTTAAAGCCCATTGTGGAGCTGCGGATGCTCTCTGTGGCGGGGTTTATGCCGGATCTGGTGGGATGCTCCCGCTGCGGGGCCTATGAGGCCGACCCTATGGCCTTCCAGGTGCAGGAGGGGAATATTTGCTGCAAGGCCTGCGGGGGGGAAGGGTACCTGCTCTCCCCGGCGGCGCTGACCGCCATGCGGCACATCATCTACACGGATTTTGAAAAGCTTTTTTCCTTCAGCCTCTCAGAGGGGGCGGCAAAGGAGCTTGGGGAGACTGTGGAGGCCTATACCGTGCAGGTGCTGCAAAAAAGGCCCCAGACCTTGGATTTTTATAACAGCTTGCGGTAGGCTTTAAGGAGGCAGACATATGCTGAAAAAATATTTGCAGGAGGGCTGTACGATCAAGGTGATTGGGGACAGCCTTGCCGCGGGTTCGGGCAGTTCCGGCATGGTGCAGACCGGGGAACTGATTTTTGCCGACGCCATAGGCGCTTATTACCGCCGGGAGGCCCCCAGAAGCTGGTGGGGCCTGCTGCAAAAATACCTGCAGGAGCGGTATCCCAAAAGCAGGGTGGAAAACCGGGGCTGCGGCGGGGCCTTTTCCTGCCAGATTGCAGAACAGCTTCCCCGGCTGGTTTCTCCGGAGGATCAGGTGGTGCTCCTGCTTTTCGGGGTGAATGACCGCAAGCGCCCAGAGGGCATGGAGGAGCTTGCCCGCAACGCCCCGGCTGTGCTGGAAAAGCTGGCGGCCCAGGGCAAATACGCGGTGTTGCTGACCCCTACTCCCTCCACGGCGGAAAACGAATATCTGCCCAACCGCCTGCACCATACGCCCCAGGTGGTGGAAATCCTGCGGGAAGCGGCGGGGAAGGCCCACGTGCCCCTGGTAGATCTGTACGGGGACACACAAGCGTACTTACAGGCCAATGGGCTTATTATAGACGATATTATTTTCGGGGAGGGCTGTAAAAACGACGGCCTGCATCCCGGAGACTTTTTGCAAAAGCTGATGTTTGAAAGCGTTGTGAAGACGCTGGGAATTTAGGAGAAAATATGGACAAAAATTACTGGGCCTTAGAGCTTGATAAAATTTTAGAGATGGTGGCTAAGGAAACCACCTGTGAGGACGGCGAGGCCTTGGCACGCTCCATAAAGCCCGCGTACACCCCGGGGGAGGTGCGCAGGCTTTTGGAGGAGACGGACGCGGCCTTTGTGCTCATGGCAAAGTTTGGCGCGCCCTCCTTTACCGGCATGAAGAACGTGACAAACGCCCTGCGCCGGGCACAGGCAGGGGGCGGCCTGGGGCTGCGGGAGCTGCTGGACATTGGCGGCACCTTGCGGGCCATCCGCTCTTTGCAGCAGTGGCACAGCAAAAACGCCGGAATGCACACAGTGCTTTCTCCCCGGTTTGACATTTTAGCGCCCAACAAGCGCCTGGAGGAAAAGATTTTTACCTGCATCCAAAGCGAGGAAGAGGTGGCGGATGCCGCTTCCCCGGCCCTTGCCGCCATCCGCCGGAAGATCCGGGGTGCGGCTGTGCGGGTGCGGGAGCAGCTTGACAAGCTTATCCACTCCCAAACCCACCAGAAGCACCTGCAGGAGGCCATTGTCACCCAGCGGAGCGGGCGGTACGTGGTGCCTGTAAAGGCGGAGTTCAGAGGGGAGGTGCCGGGCCTTGTCCACGACACCTCTGCCAGCGGGCAGACTGTGTTTGTGGAGCCTATGAGCGTGGTGGAGCTGAACAATGAAATCCGGGTGCTGCGGTCTGACGAGCAGGAGGAAATCAGCCGCATCCTGCTGGAGCTTTCTGGGGAGGCCGGGGACTTTGCCGACTCCCTCATTGAAAGCTACCAGTTTGCTGTGCAGTTAAACGTGATTTTCGCCAAGGCACAGCTTGCTTACCGCATGAAGGCTGTGGTGCCGGAAATTGACGAAAAGGGCCGGACAGACCTGCACAGCGCCCGCCATCCCTTGATAGCTAAGGAGAAGGTGGTGCCCACAGACATCGCCCTGGGGCAGGATTTCGACGCCCTGATTATCACAGGCCCCAACACAGGCGGCAAAACCGTGGCCCTGAAAACTCTGGGGCTTTTAACCCTGATGGCTATGTGCGGGCTGATGATCCCCGCCGGGGAGGGCAGCCGCCTGCCTGTGTACAGGCACATCCTGGCGGATATCGGAGACGAGCAGAGCATTGAGCAGAGCCTTTCCACCTTTTCCGCCCACATGGTGAATATCATCCGCATTCTGGACGTGGCAGACGGGGAAAGCCTGGTGCTTTTGGACGAGCTGGGGGCGGGTACGGATCCGGTGGAGGGGGCGGCCCTGGCTACCGCCATCATTGAGGAACTGCGGCGCAAAGGCGTGCGCCTGGCCTGCACCACCCATTACGCAGAGCTGAAAAGCTATGCCCTGCAGACGGACGGCGTGGAAAATGCCTGCTGCGAATTTGACGTGGAAAGCCTGCGGCCCACCTACAGGCTGCTTATCGGCGTGCCGGGGAAATCCAACGCCTTTGCCATCTCCCGCCGCCTGGGGCTGGAGGGGCGCATTGTAGACCGGGCCGGAGAGCTGGTGAACGAGGAAAACAGCTCCTTCGAGCAGGTGATAGAGCGGCTGGAGGAGCGCCGCCGGGAAATGGAAAACGAACTGGAGGCCGCCCGGAAGGCGGCCCGGCAGGCCCGGGAAACCATGCGCCAAAGCGAGGCCCGGCAGGCGGAGGCAGGCCAGCGGGCCAAGCGGGAAATCGACCAGGCCCGGGAAGAGGCTTCCCGGATTGTGCAAAAAACGCGCCAGCAGGCCGACGCCCTCCTAAACGAGCTGGACGAGCTGCGCCGCCAGCAGAACAAGGCCCTTTCCGCAGAGCAGAAGGCAAGGCTGCGCTCTGGCCTGCGGGAGCTGGAATCCTCTGCGGATCCAGTGCGCAAGCGGCGCAGGGATGACTACCAGCTTCCCAGGGAACTGCGGCCTGGGGACAGCGTGGTGATTTTCGATATCGACAAGGCCGCCACTGTGCTGGAGGCCCCCAAGGACGGGCAGGTGCTGGTGCAGGCGGGCATTATCAAAACCCGGGTGCAGGTGGAAAACCTGCGGCTTTCCGGGGAGGGCCAGAAGGCCAAGGCAAAGCCGGGGCGCTCTGTTACAAAAAATGTCTCCGCGCCGGAAATTGCCACCAGCCTGGATTTGCGGGGCATGAACGTGGAGGAGGGCCTGATGGAGGTGGACGCCTTCCTGGACAGGGCGGCCCGCTCCCATGTGCCCCAGGTGACCATCATACACGGCAAGGGCACCGGAGTGCTCCGGGCCGCTGTGCAGCAGCATTTGCGCCGCTGCTCCCAGGTGAAAAGCTTCCGGCTGGGCGCCTTTGGCGAGGGCGAAAGCGGCGTAACCGTGGTGGAAATGAAATAAGCAGCCGCTATCCCATACAAAAAGCACGCCTTTTCATAAGGCGTGCTTTTTTGCTGCGGGAAAACCGTTACCGGCTCTCCCTGTCCATGTTCACCACCACCCGGTAGGAGGGGTCAAGGCCTTCCACAGCCCCGCAGATGGCTTTCCTGATTTCTCCGTCCGGCTTTTCCAGGGAAAAGGGCACTGCCGCGTCAAAGACAATGTTGGAGTGGGTGACGCCCCACACCACCCGGAAGTCGTGGATGGAAGCTTCCGGGCAGGCCAAGGCCACCACCTCCCGCACCTGCTCCTTTAAGCCGTTGGTGCGGGGATCCCCTGTCACCACAGGATCCAGATGGATAACCAGGTGGATTCCCTCCTGCTTCAGAAAATCCCGCTCGATGTTGTCGATAATGTCGTGGCTGATAAGGATGTCTGTTTCCGCCGGCACCTCGCAGTGGACAGAAGCGAAGCATTGGCCTGCCCCATAGTTGTGTACGGTCAAATCATGCAGCCCGATAACCCCTTCATAGGACAGGATACGGGTGTAAATAGACTTCACTAGTTCCGGATCCGGGGCCATGCCCAGCAGGGGGTTCCCGGTTTCCAGAATTAGCCGCACGCCGGAAACTGTAATGAACACCGCCACCAGCAGCCCCAAAAAGCCGTCCAGGTTATAGCCGCTCACCTGGGTGATAACCGCCCCCAGCAGCACTGCCAGGGTGGAAATCACATCGTTGCGGCTGTCGTCTCCTGTGGCGCACAGGGCCTCGCTGCGGAGCTTTTTCCCCACAGTTTTGTAGAAAAGGCACTGCCACAATTTCAAGAGGACGGAGAAAACCAGGATGCCCAGGGTGAGGGGCGTAAACGTGGTGCCCTCTGGTTCCCGGATTTTGCCGATGGAGGTGAACCCAAGCTGCAGGCCTAAAAACAACACGATAAAGGACACGGTTACCCCGCAGAGGTATTCCATCCGGGCATGGCCAAAGGGATGCTTTTCATCCGCAGGCTTTCCCGCCAGCCGGAAGCCCACCAGCATGATGATGGAGGAGCCGGAGTCGGTCAGGTTGTTCACAGCGTCCGCCAGCACGCCTACGCTATGGGACAAAAGCCCAGCCAGCAGCTTCACCGCGAATAAAAGCAGGTTGGTGGCAACCCCCACAGCCCCGGCTGCCTTTCCTGCGTCCTGCCGCACCTGGGGGTTGTCAAACTGCCCATAGCCTCTCACCAAAAATCCCATAAAGCTGTCCATACCCTGTCTCCTTTTCCAAAAAGCGCCTGCTGACATCCTATGCGCTTTATACCAAAATATTCCCTCCAGCGCAGTCGATAGCCACCAGCAGGGGGAAATCCTTTAACACCAGCCGTTTTACAGACTCACAGCCCAAGTCTTCAAAGGCAATCACTTCCGCGCTTTCAATGCACCGGGCCGCCAAGGCTCCGGCCCCGCCAATAGCGCACAGGTATACCGCGCCGTTTCGCTCTATAGCCCGGCAGACCTCTTCGCTGCGCTTGCCCTTGCCAATCATGCAGGCAAGGCCCAAATCCAGCAGCCGGGGGGTGTAGGGATCCATCCGGCTGCTGGTGGTTGGCCCGCAGGATCCGATGGGAAGCCCCTCCGGGGCGGGGGTCGGCCCCGCATAGTAGATGGACGCGCCCTTTATGGGATAGGGCGGCTCTTCCCCCCTGTCCAGCATTTCGCAGATGCGTTTGTGGGCCGCGTCCCGGCTGGTGTAAGCCACCCCGGAGAGCAGCACCCGCTGCCCTGCCCGCAGGGTGCGGGCCTTTTCCGGCAGATCTTTTGTGTCAAGCCTGATATCTTCCATAGGTTCTCTCCCTCTGTTGTTTTCTTTATCCAACTGTTTTATAGTTAACACATTTCAAAAGAGGTACTACATCTCTTTTGAATTGAGTGGCGTAGCTGCCCAGTTTGAAAATCGGGATATTCCGATTTTCAAGTGTGTTTACTATATAGCCCCTGCAGAAAGTTCCCGCAGCCATGCTGTAAGATAAACTCTATGACGTTTTTCCTCTTTCTGGCCTTTTCCATCAGCCCGGCAGGATATTCGGCAAAGCAATCCGGCCCCCGCTTCGTAATGGCATTAAGTTTTTGCAGCAGGACTGTGTCCCTCTGCTTCCGCTGTGCATCCTCCGGCGGATACCCGCAGCCAAAGGCCCCGTCAAACAGCTTCTCCAGGGTAAGTTCCAGGTTCAATTCCCCCAGCCAGCCAAAGCCCAGCCCCAGGGGCAGGGAGGCGGCATTCCCTCCGTTAATCCGCCCGAAAAGGAACGCGTCCTGGGGTGTGGGCACGTAACCGCACAGCACACCGGGCAGGCTGTTGCAACAGAGCATCATTCCCTGGCCGGAGGAGCACCCAGTCACCACAAAGTCCACTGCCCCAGAGCACAGAAGCAAGCTTATCAGCACCCCTGTTTCCACATAGGAATATGTCTCGTCCTCCTCTGGGAATATCCCAAAGTTTACCGCCTCATGGCCCCGCTTTTCTGCCGCCTGCCGGGTGCAGGCTTCAAGAAGCCTGTTTTTCTCCTTTTGAGAGCTTGCCTGTATCACGCCAACTTTCATATGCTTGCCTCCGGAAAAAGCGGCGGCCCCGCCTGTTCGGCTGCGGGGCCGCCTATGTATACTGTGTTTCTGCCGTTTACTTTTCCCAGAACAGTTCGATTTCCTCATTCACAGGACCCATAAAGAAAGCAATGCGGATGGGCTTGCCGCCCAACTCCAGATCCGCCGGCTCCTTGGTGACTTTATAGCCCTGTTCCCGCACCTTTGCAATAATCTCGTCCACTTTGTCGGTGGCAAAGGCGATGTGGGCCAAAGGCCCTCCGGCAGGGGTTTCCCTTTCGCCGCTTAAAATCTCCATGCAGGTATTGTCCCCGCAGGAAACCATCAGGCAGGGCCGGGCTTCGTCGCCCCATTTCATTTTGACTTCCATGCCCAGCAGGCCAGTGTACAGCTCCACAGTTTTCTGATACTGCTCCTCTGTAGGTTTCACCGCGATGTGGTGTACGCCGTTTAACATGCTCATGAAAAATTCCTCCCAAAACAGAATCGTGAAACTTGTTATAACAAAGGGATCGCACGCGGCGATCCCTTCCTATCAGGTTTTTACATAGGGCTTATTTCCGGTTGAAAATGGACATAATGTCCGTAAAGGTATCGTCATCGTCAATCACGGCCGGATCCACCCGAGGCTCTGCTGCGGAGCGCATGGGCACTGTGCGGGTGGGGGAAGAGGAGACAGGGGCCGGGGCAGGAGCCGCCGCGGGGTTGCCCCCCAGGAAATCCTCGTCCAAATCCAAGTCCAAAGCGGGCTTGGGACGTTCGCCGTTCATGCCGTCAAAGCCTGTGGCAATAACAGTGACGTTCATCTCGTCGTCCATGCTCTCGTCAAAGGTAGCGCCCCAGATAATATTGGCGCTTTCGTGGGCGCGCTCGGTGACAATCTGGGAAGCGGTGTCGATTTCGTCCAAAGCAATGTCGGGGGAGGAGGTGATGTTGATGATAACACCCTTGGCCCCGGAAATCTTTGTTTCCAGCAGGGGGCTGGAGATGGCGGCCATGGCAGCCTGGGCGGCCTTGTCCTTGCCGCCGGCATGGCCTGTGCCCATGTGGGCATAGCCTGCGTTCTGCATAACAGACTTCACGTCCTCGAAGTCCAGGTTTACAATGCCGGGAAGCTGTATCAGATCGGAAATGCTCTGCACGCCCTGGCGCAGCACATCATCGGCAATAATAAAGGCGTTTGCCAGGGTAATGCGCTCCTCGCTTACAAGCTTCAGGCGCTCGTTGGGGATAACCACCAGGGAGTCTACATGCTCCCGCAAAGCGGCAATGCCCTGCTCGGCCTGCTCCATGCGCCTGCGGCCCTCAAAGGCAAAGGGCTTTGTGACAATGCCTACCGTCAGCGCCCCCAGCTCCCGGGCAATGCGGGCCACAATGGGAGCCGCGCCTGTGCCGGTGCCGCCGCCCATGCCTGCCGTGATGAACACCATATCCGCGTCTTTTAAAACGTTTGTAATCAGTTCCCGGCTCTCCTCGGCAGCCTTCTCGCCAATTTCCGGCTTGGAGCCTGCGCCCCTGCCGCTTGTAAGCTTCTCGCCAAGCTGCACCTTCACAGAGGCCTGGGAGCGCTGCAGGGCCTGCTTGTCCGTATTCATGCACACCAGTTCCACGCTGCGCACCCCGGCGCTTGCAATGCGGTTGACGGCATTGCCGCCGCCGCCGCCCACACCTACAACTTTTATGGTCTGAGGGGTTTCGTCTAACAGGTTGTCAACTTCAAAAGGCATTTCATTTCCTCCTCGGCTTTTTCTCAAAAACATACCATTCGCACCCGGGTGCGTTATACTAAAAGCAGGCTGTTCGCCTTAACACAAAAGCCATTTACCCAGTTCTCTTGATATAATCTATCACTTTCATGGCGAAATTTCAAGGAAATTCTGCAAAAAAGCCCCCGGCCCTTTAGGAAAATTCAAAATCAGCACAATATGTAGTGGCGTATTATTTTTCACAACAAGGAAAAAAGCGCCGCAGGGGCAGTTTTCAATCAAATATAATAGCTTGGAGCTATTATACCATAAGCGCAAAGCGCGTTGGTATTTGCCCATCGCCCGTCTGACTGGAGGGAAGAACTGGGCGGGGCAATTTCAATCAAGTATAATAGCCTGTGGCTATTATACCATAACCTTATCCGGAGTTCCCGATACCCCTGCGAAGCAGGGGGCGAACGCTGTGCGCGAGAGGGATACTCCCAAGTGTTCGTCAGAACACATTATACCATGAATCTCCCCGTCCTGCAAGGGACGAAGGCCATTTTGCCAAAAAGTTTCAGGATTTCCTTTTGCCCCCTGGCCCTTTCCCGGCGTCCGGGCACTCCCTCTGCCGGATCCCCTTGACAGAGCCTCCTGCAAATGATACACTTTTCCTGTTTGAAAGCCGGTGCTGTTCGGTGCCGGAGAAAATGGGGGATGATTTTTTTGAAAGAGAAAAACCAGGCCTTGGGGGAAAAGCTTTCCCTGCGGGAAACAGTTTCCTACGGGCTGGGAGACTTGGCCTGCAGCATGGTGTTTAACTTCATGGCCTCTTACCTGCTGTATTTTTACACAGACGTGGCCGGGGTGGGGGTGGCGGCGGCCGGGACTGCCATGAGCGCCGCCCGGCTGATAGACGCCTTTGCAAACCCAGTGGTGGGGGTGCTCAGCGACAAAACCCACACCAAATGGGGGAAACTGCGGCCCTACCTGCTGTTTTCCGCCATACCCCTGGCCATTTCCGTGCTGCTGATGTTCCTCTGCTCCTGGGTGCCGGGGCCTGGCAAGGGGATATTTGCCCTTCTTACATACACTTTCTTCTGCCTGATGTATACGGTGTGCAACGTGCCCTACACCGCCATGATGCCCAACCTTTCCGAAGACCCGGCCCAGCGGGCGCGGCTGAACCTGTCAAAGTTCGTCTGCATCTCCGCGGGCACCTTCCTGTCTATGGGCCTTGCCCTGCCCCTCATCGATCTTTTCGGCAGGGGGGACGAGCGCCGGGGCTTTGTGGGCATTTCCCTTTTGTTCTCCGCCATTATCATCGTCCTGGTGCTGGTGTGCTTTTTCAACACCCGGGAGCGGGTGCAGCCTCCGCCTGTGGCCTTTTCCCTTGGCATCCTGGGGGAAACGGTGAAAAAAAGCCGCCCTGCCGTTATCTGCTGCTGTGCCCAGCTTTTCTTCTATCTTGCCACTGTCACCCGCAATTCCACCGCTCTCTATTACGCGAAATACTGCCTGGGAGACGCTTCCTTTGCGAGCCTCCTGCTGGCGGTGGGGTCTTTCACCACCTTTGCCGTCTGCTTCCTGGTGCCGGCTGCCACAGCCCGGATGAAAAAGCGCACCTTTACCCTTTGCGGCTATGGCCTTTTCGTGGCGGGAAGCCTGCTGGTGTACCTGGCCGGGGGGAACCTTACCGCTGTGTTCCTGTGCAATATCTTGGCAAACCTGGGGGCCAGCATGTCCAACGGCGTTTCCTTCCTCATCCTGGGGGAGGCCATCGACCACTCTGAATATGTTACCGGAACCCGCCAGCAGGGGCTGCTCACCTCCATGTCCATGTTCATGGTGAAAATCGGGGTGGTGCTTTCCAGCGTGGTTTCTGCCTTTATCCTGGACGCAGGCGGCTATGTCCCGGATATGGCCCAGACAGGTCCGGCCCTGCTGGCCATCAAAATAAACTTTATTTTCCTGCCCTGCATCGCTGCCCTTGCCTGCGTGGCCCTCTATCTTTTCTACCGTCTGGACGACGAATATCCCGCCATCAACGCCGCCCTGCGGGAGAAGCACCGGCAGGCGTAACAGCGCCCAACCCCCGCCCATCCCGGCGGGGGTTTCTCCTTTCACACACTTTTTTCTTGAATTTGCCGCCCTTTTGCAGTATACTATAGGTCAACACCTCAATTACAGAAAGGCGGGATTTGTTCTGGCCGCTCTTTTACAAAAATACCGGGAGGTCATCCTCTATGTATTCTTCGGGGGCCTCACCACTGTGGTAAACTGGGTGTCTTACTGGTTTTTGGCGGATATCCTCCATGCCGGCTACCTGTGGGCAACCGTCATAGCCCAGGGGCTTTCCATCCTTTTTGCCTACGTGACAAACCGCAAATGGGTTTTTGAAAGCCAGGCCCGGGGCTTTAGGGGGATACTGGGGGAGATGCTCCGGTTTTTCGGGGCCAGGGCTTTGTCCTTTTTCCTGGATGTGGGCTGCATGTACGCGGGGGTGGATCTCCTGCGCATAAACGACAAATTTATGAAGCTGCTTTCCAATGTTATCATTGTTATTGTAAACTATGTGTTCAGCAAACTCTTTGTGTTCCGCCGCCGGCAGGGGGCGGGCAAAGCGTAACCGGGTTATGCGGAAGGAGGCCCTATGGCGAAACAGGTAAAAAGCAAGGATCAGGCATTTGAGGATATGTCCAGCTATTCTTCCTCGAAAGAATATAAAAAACGGCGGAAAAACCGGCGGGGCCGGACAGTGGCAAAAAGCCTTTTCGGGGTGCTGTGCGTGCTGATGATCCTTCTGGGCACAGGCTCCATGTACATTTCCACAGAGCTTATCGGGGACTTGACCACCACCACCATCACCAAGGACAAGGACGCCCTGGGCATACAGGAAAGCGCCATCCTGGACAACAGCATTAAGAATATCGCCCTGTTCGGGCTGGATTCCCGCACCAGCGAGTTTAAAGGCCAGTCGGACGTTATTATGATTTTGACGGTGGACAACCGCCACCACTCCATCAAGATGACCTCCATCATGCGGGACACCCGGGTGCCCATTGAGGGCCAGGGCTTTGAGCAGTATATTGACGGCTGGGACACCAAGATAAACGCCGCCTATGCTTACGGCGGGCCGGAGCTTGCCATCCGCACCCTGAACCAGCATTTTGGCCTGGATATAGAGGATTATGTCACCATCAACTTTGTGAACATGGCCGCCATTGTGGACGCGTTCGGCGGGGTGGAGCTGGAGGTGACCGGGGAGGAAATGGCCCAGGTGAACCTGAACCTGACAAACCTCACCCTGGAGGTGCAGGTGCAGCAGGAGCGGGATCTGGCGGCAGGGATGTATAATGATCTGTATTATCCGGAAATCACCAAAGAGGACTATTTCAAAGACGCCTACGGCAGCCCCGATTTTAACAGCACCAGCTTCCAGGGCGGGAAATATCTCTTAAACGGCAACCAGGCTGTGGCCTATGGGCGCATCCGCAACCTCGGTTCCGACTATGTCCGGGTGGCCCGGCAGCAGAAGGTGTTCGCGGCCCTTGTCCAGCGGCTGAAAAATATCAGTTTCACCGAATATCCCGGCCTTATCAAGCAGATGATGCCCTATTGCGAGACAAACCTCTCTTTGGACGACATTATAGGCATGGCCCCCATTCTCACAAGCTCTTTTGACGTCCAGTCCATCACTGTGCCCGATGTGGAATATGAAACCGACCTTTACGACGGGCCTGTGGAGGAAGGCGGGGAGCAGGTATATTACCTGATTTATGACGTGACAAATGCGGCCCAGCGGGTCAGCGCTTTCATTTATGAGGAAGGCTCCCCCTATTGGGACGAGTATGGCAGCACTGCCGACAGCGAGGTGGGTGAGAAGGCCTCCCAGCAATAAAGGACGCCGGAAGCGGAATGCGGGAACGTGAAAAGAAAGGGAAGGCGGGGGATTCGCCCCCGTCCAGGGAATGCCATGAGTGAAAGGAACACAGGACGCGCCCCTGCTGGAAGGCATGGCCCGCCCCGGCGGACAGGATCCCGGGGCAGCAGGCCTCCCCAGCGCAGGCGGGAGCCTTTGCGGGACAATTACTATTACGAGGAGCCGCCCCGCAGCCGGGGCGGGCGGGCCGCGCCTCAAAGCTTTGAGGACATCTCCAGCTATTCCTCCCCTGGCAGGCGGCGGGCAGACCAGCTTGCGGCCCGTCGGCCCAGAAGGAAGCCGGGAGGGGGAAAGCGCGCCTTTAAAACGGTGCTGCTGCTCTTTGCCCTGCTGGTTCTGGCAGGGGGCCTGTACGTCTTTGGCTACATGCTCAGCGGCCTGACCATGACCAGCCTCACAAAGGACAAGGACGCTTTGGGCATAGCCCCGGGCACCTTTACAGATTCCTCCATTAAAAATATTGCTCTGTTCGGCCTGGACGCCAGGGAGGACGAAAACACAGGCCGCTCAGACGCTTTGATGGTGCTCTCTGTAGACAGCAAGCACCACAAGCTGAAGCTTACCTCCATCCTGCGGGATTCCCAGGTGTATATCGACGGCTATGGCTATGACAAAATTACCCATGCCTATGCCTATGGCGGCCCGGAGCTGGCTGTGCGTACCCTGAACCAGAACTATCACCTGGACATCGAAAATTATGTGACGGTAAACTTTGTGGAGATGGCGAAAATTGTGGACGCGTTCGGCGGGGTGCGGCTGACTGTCAGCGAGGCCGAACGGGTGGAAATTAACAACAACTTATACTATCTTTCTGTAGAATCAGCAGACGCGGATATCCAGAACAGCGACTATTTAAACGAAACCGGCGAACTGCTGCTAAACGGCAAGCAGGCTGTGTCCTATGCCCGCATCCGCCACCTGGAAGGGGGCGACGACATGCGGGCCGGGCGGCAGCAGATTGTGCTGCAGGCCCTCATCCAGCAGCTCAAGGGCAAAAGCAAGCTGGCCTATCCTGCGCTGGTGCACAATGTGGTGCCCATGTGCGAAACCTCCTTAGGATACCTGGACATGATGGGCCTTGCGCCCTTCCTTTTGACAGACTTCACCATGGAAACCCTCACCGTCCCCGGCCAGGAAGAAAACGCCTATGGGGACTTTAACGAAAACGGCGCCTGGGTGTACCTCTATGATGTAGAGGCAGCCGCGGCTCACATCAGCCGGTTTATCTATGAATGACGGAAAGGAAGCAGATAGTGTGAAAAATACGAAAGAAAGGAACGATACCGTGCACAAAAAGCCAGGTTTTCAAGGGCTTTTGTGCGAATTCTGTATCGCATGGCGATTATTATGAGCGAACCAGTATTAGTAGTGATGGCTGCGGGCATGGGCAGCCGGTACGGCGGCCTGAAGCAGATTGAACCTGTGGGGGCCTGCGGGGAGAAGATTATTGACTATTCCATTTTCGACGCCCGCCGGGCTGGATTTAAGAAAGCGGTTTTCATTATCAAGGAGGAACTGCGGCAGGATTTCGAGGAAGCTGTTTTCCAGAAAATGCGGGGCTATATGGACATCCAGGTGGTGTTCCAGAAACAGGAGGACATTCCGGAAGGCTTCTCTGTCCCCAAAGGCCGGGTAAAGCCCTGGGGCACAGGCCACGCGGCCCTCACCGCCGCCCGGGTGCTGGGGGACGCACCCTATGCCGTCATCAATGCCGACGATTTTTACGGCCAGGAAGCCTTTGGGAAAATATACAGTTTTCTGAAAACCGCCAAAGACGGGGAAAAGCTGGATTTCGCCATGGTGGGCTACCGCTTGGGCAACACTGTAACGGACAACGGCTACGTGTCCCGGGGGGTGTGCGAAACGGAAAACGGCCTGCTGCAAAACATTGTGGAGCGCACCCATATTGAAAAGCGCCCGGAGGGCATTGCCTTCACAGAGGATGGGGAAACCTGGCACAGCTTGTCCCCGGACGCGGTGGTTTCCATGAACGTGTGGGGCTTCACCCCTGGCTTCACCCCGGCGCTGGAGGAGGACTTCAAGCGCTTTTTCCGGGAGGACGTGCCGGGAAATCCGGAGAAGGCGGAAATCTATTTGCCCTTTGTGGTAAACTCCCTGCTGGAAGCAGGCCGCGCCCAGGTGCGCGTGCTGTCCTCTCAGGACAAATGGTATGGCGTGACCTATAAGGAGGATCGCCAAACCGTGGTGGAAGCCCTTGCCGCCATGACCGCCCAAGGGCAGTATCCCTCCCCCTTGTGGCAGGGAGCCTGTGAACAATGAGAAAGAAATAACGCCAGGCACAAAAGGCTGTTTTTGAAAGGCTTCGGGCACTGCCCGGGGCTTTTTCTTTTTGCGAAATTTATTTAGAAACCGTTTACAGAATATTCAAAAATTCACAGCCAAGTAAGTTTATACTTGATTCATTGTGGACTTTTCAAGAGTTTCCAGAAAGAGGAGAGATAGCATTGTTTTCCAGATTCAGCGTGAAAAAGCCCCTCACTGTGGTGGTGGGGGTTATCATCGCTATTGTGCTGGGGGCTGTGGCCTTTTCCCGCATGACCCCCGACCTGCTGCCCAACATCAACATGCCCTATGCGGTCATCATCACCGCCTATCCCGGGGCCTCCCCGGAGGAGGTGGAGCAGGAGGTGACAAAGCCCATTGAGCAGGCCATGGCCACGCTGGATCACCTGGACAGCGTCACCTCTGTTTCCCGGGAAAATGCCTCTCAGGTGATGCTGGCCCTCACCGACGACGCTAACATGGACACGCTTACCTCGGAAATCCGGGAGAAGCTAAACGGCGTTTCCGGCGGCTGGGCCGACACAGTGGGCACCCCCTACATCATGAAAATAAATCCCAACATGCTGCCTGTAGCTGTAGCCGCAGTGGAGATGGAGGGCATGGACAACATGGCCCTGACAAACCTGCTGGACACAGAGCTGCTGGTGAAGCTGGAGGGCATTGAGGGCGTGGCCAGCGTCAGCGTCAGCGGCAACGTGCAGGAAAGCGTGGAGGTAAGGCTGCGGCAGGATAAGATTGACGAGGTAAACCGCCGAATTCGGGAGAAGCTGGAGGGCACCTTTGCAGACGCGGAAGCCGAGCTGACAGAGAAAAGCGATGAGGTGGAAAAGGGCCTGGAGGAAAGCCGGGAGCAGGCCGCAGAGCTTGACCGCCAGCAGGCCCAGCTTCAGCAGGGCCAGAGCCAGCTTACCCAGCAGGGCGCCCAGGCCCAGGGTCAGCTTATCTCTAAAAAGGTGGAAATTGAAACAGCCAAGGCCCAGTTGCAGGCCCAGCTTGCCACGCTGGCAGACTCGGAAAAAACGCTGCTGGAAACCCAGTCCCAACTGCAGGGCCTGTGGGACACCCTCCAGGGGCTTACCCAGCAGGTGCAGGCCCTGGACGAGGCTGTAGCCGGCTTGCAGCAGGCCGCAGCGGCCTATGCCGTTTTAACAGAGCAAAAGGCGGCCCTGGAGTCCCAGCTTGCGGCGGCTGTGCCGGGAAGCCCGGAGGCAGAGGAGCTGCAGGGGCAAATCGCCCAGATAGAGTCCCAGCTTGGGGCGCTGGACGCTACCCTTTCCGGTTTCGGGACAACCATAGAGGGCGCCCCTGCCAAAATCGCGGAGCTGCAAAGCGCCCGGGAGGCCGCCGCCAAAGCCCTGGAGGAGGCCCGGGCCGCCATTGCCGCCACCGGGGTAAACCCCGACTCCATTGGCGCTTCCCTGGAGGAGGTGAAGGCAAACCTCTCGAAGGTGCAGTCGGGAAAGGCAGCTATGGAGCAAACCCTCTCCCAGCTAAACGCCGGAAGCATCACAGTGGATCAGGCCCTTTCAGAGCTTTCCCGCCAGCAGACCAGCGGCATTATGCAGATAAGTGCCGGGCTTTCCCAAATTATGGCGGGAAAGTCTGCCATCACCTCCGCCCAAAGCCAGTTAGACGCTGCAAAAGAACAGATACAGTCTGCCACTGAGGACTTTGAGGCCCAGAAGAAGGCGGCTTTTGAAAGCGCCAAAATAGAGCTTACCATGGACATGGTGTCCCAAATCCTCAGCGCCCAGCACTTTTCCATGCCCGCCGGGTATATTGAAACAGAGGGAGAGCAGTGCCTGGTGCGGGTGGGCAATAAGCTTTCAGACATGGACGAGCTGAAAGCCCTGGTGCTCTTTGACACCGGGGAGGACGCCATCGGCCCCGTTACCCTGTCGGACGTGGCGGAGGTGAGCCTTCAGAACAACGCCGGGGAGGTGTATGCCAAGGTGAACGGGCAGGACGCTTTGGCCCTGTCCTTTACAAAGCAGTCGGCAACTTCCACTGCCCAGGTGTCGAAAAACATCCAGAAGCGCTTTTCAGAGCTTTCCGGAAAGTATGAGGGCCTCTCCTTCACCATGCTTTCCGACCAGGGGGATTACATCTACATTGTGGTAGACACTGTCCTGCAAAACCTGGTGCTGGGGGCGGCCCTGGCTGTGCTCATCCTGCTCCTCTTTTTAAAGGATCTGCGCCCCACCCTGGCAGTGGCCTGCTCCATCCCCATCTCCCTGCTGGTGGCCATTGTGCTCATGTATTTCTCCGGCGTCACCTTAAACGTCATCTCCCTGTCCGGCCTGGCAGTAGGGGTGGGTATGCTGGTGGACAACTCTGTGGTGGTCATTGAAAACATCTTCCGTCTGCGCACAGAGGGAGTGCCTGCGGCAAAAGCCTCTGTCCAGGGGGCTGTGCAGGTGACAGGGGCCATCATCGCCTCCACCCTCACCACCATCTGTGTGTTTTTGCCCATCGTCTTTGTAGAGGGTGTTACCCGCCAGCTTTTCACCGACATGGCCCTCACCATTGGCTATTCCCTTCTCGCCAGCCTCTTTGTAGCCATCACCCTGGTGCCAGCCCTCACCTCCGCCACCCTGAAAAAGGGGAAAATCCGGGAAAGCCGGCTGTTCGACGGCCTTCTCCGGGGCTATGGCAGGCTTGCCGCCGCCTCCCTGAACCACAAGTGGATTGTCCTCACCCTGTCCGTGGTGCTGCTGGGTTCCAGCGTGTGGCTGGCTTTAAGCCGGGGCTTCCTGTTCATGCCCTCCATGAGCGGCACCCAGCTCAGCGTCACCGTCACCCCCGCAGACGAGGAAGCCTCTTTCCAGGATAAAACCGCCCTGTACGACGCGGTGGCAGAGCGCATTACCGGCCTTGCAGGCATAAAAACAGTGGGCGCCCTTTCCTCCGGCAGCGACGGGGGCGGGCTGCTCGGCATGATGGGGGGCGGGGGCAGCGACATCTCCATGTATGCCCTGCTGGATGAAGATGCCGGCGTAAAGGACAAGGAGCTTGCAAAGCAGATAGAGGAAGCCTGCAAAGACCTGGACTGTGAGGTTTCCGCCCAAGGCTCCATGGATATGTCCTCTGCCATGTCCTCTTTAAGCGGCTCCGGGGTAGAGATTAAGCTTTACGGCGAGGACATGGACAGCCTGATGGAAACGGCGGAAGAGCTTGCGGCAGATCTCTCTGCCCTGGAAGGGGTGCAGGCCGCTGAAACAGGCCTGGAGGAAGCCGCGCCGGAGCTGCGCATTGTGGTGGACAAAAACAAGGCCATGGCGGAGGGGTTCACGGTAGCCCAGGTGTACCAGAGCGTGCGGGCCGCCATTACGGAATCCGCCACAGCCGCCTCCATGGACATAGGCGGCATTTCCGAGGACGTGCTGGTGATCCACCCCAAGGAGGGGGAGATGCATTCCTCCTATGTGAAGGGCCTCACCCTTACAGCCACAGACCGCAAAACCGGGGAAACCCGGCAGGTGCCCCTTATCCAGGTGGCCTCCTTTGAAGACCGCCAAAGCCTTTCCTCCATCCACCGGGAAAACCAGAAGCGGGTGCTCACCCTCACTGCCCAAGTGGCAGAGGACCACAACGTCTCCCTGGTGGCCCGGGACGTGGAGCGCCTTTTAAAGGGCTACACGCCCCCAGAGGGCATTTCCCTGGAAATCACCGGGGAAAATGAAACCATTATGGAGGCCATGGAGCAGCTTGTATACATGGCGGCCCTGGCAATCCTCATTATCTACCTGATTATGGTCATCCAGTTCCAGTCCCTGCTGCTGCCCTTCATCGTCATGTTCACCATTCCCCTGGCCTTTACAGGCGGCTTTCTGGCCCTGTATCTCTGCGGCATGGAGGTCAGCGTGGTGTCTATGATAGGCTTTATCATGCTTTCCGGCATCATTGTCAATAACGGCATTGTACTTATCGACTATATCAACCAGCTCCGCTCTGCCGGGGTGACCCGCCGGGACGCCATTATACAGGCGGGCCGCACCCGCCTGCGCCCCATCCTGATGACCGTCCTCACCACCGTCCTGGGCCTTGTTTTTATGGCGGCGGGCAGCGGCACCGGGGCGGAGATGATGCAGCCTGTGGCCATTGTCTGCATCGGCGGCCTTCTGTACGCCACCCTTATGACCCTCTTTGTGGTGCCCGCCATGTACGAGCTGTTAAGCCGCCGGGAAATGCGCCACATTGACCTGGGCGAATGAACGCTCCTGGAAACACCCGGCTCGAAGGCCGAAAATGAAAGCACGCCTTGACATGGGCAAAATAGAGGAATATAATAGGAAACCCACCGCGTTTTTTGGTGGGTTTCATGTTTTTTAGTCCAAGGGGGCCAGGTGAAAAGAAAGAAGGCAGGCATGGCTGCGGCTTTGTGTCTCGGCTGCAGACAGGCGCTGCCCCGGCCTTTTCAAACCGGTTCCGCAGCAAGAGAGGAGTGTTTACCATGATTGAAGTGTCCCATCTGCGCAAAACCTTCCGGGTAGCCCGCCGGGACAAAGGCTTTCAAAATGCCGTAAAAGCCCTGTTTCGCCGGGAGTACGAGGAAATCCACGCCTTAAATGACATTTCCTTTTCCATCGGGGAAGGGGAGATGGTGGGCTACATAGGCCCCAACGGCGCGGGAAAAAGCAGCACCATCAAGGTTTTAAGCGGCGTGCTCACCCCGGACGGGGGAGAGTGCCGGGTGGACGGCCGGATTCCCTGGAAGCAGCGCGTAAAGCACGTGGCCCAAATCGGCGTGGTGTTCGGGCAGCGCAGCCAGCTTTGGTGGGATGTGCCTGTGATAGATTCCTTCGAGCTTTTAAAGGACATCTATAAAATCCCCGCTGCCCTCTACCGCAAAAATGTAGGCGATCTCACAGAGCTTCTGGACTTGTCCCAGCTTCTGCGCACCCCCACCCGCCAGCTTTCCCTGGGCCAGCGCATGCGCTGCGAGATAGCGGCCTCCCTGCTCCACAGCCCGAAAATCCTGTTTCTGGACGAGCCTACCATCGGCCTGGACGCTGTGTCCAAGCTGGCGGTGCGGGACTTTGTCAAGCGCCTGAACAAAGAGCACAAAACCACTGTCATCCTCACCACCCACGACATGCAGGACATTGAGGCTTTAGCCAGCCGGGTCATTTTAATCGGCAAAGGGAAAATCCTCTTAGACGGCACCCTGGACAACATCCGCCGGGGCGGGGAGCAGATTGACGAGACTATCGCCCATCTGTACAAGAAGTACGACATATGAGGGCGCGCACATGAAAAAATACATATCCTTTTTCCGGCTTCGCTTTGCCATGAATTTGCAATACCGGGTGGCGGCCCTGGCAGGCATTGTCTGCCAGTTTGCCTGGGGCGGCATGGCGATTTTAGCTTTCTATGCCTTTTATGAAACAGACCCCGCCTCTTTCCCTATGGACTTCCAGGCCACTGCCAGCTATATCTGGATGCAGCAGGCGTTTTTGGGCCTCCTTTCTGTAGGCGCCATGGACAACTCCATCTTCAACACCATCCAGACCGGGGACGTGGTGTATGAAGTCTGCCGCCCCGTTGACCTTTACGCCATGTGGTTTTCCCACAGCGCTGCCACCCGCATTGCCAGGGCTTTGCTGCGGTGCGTCCTCCCCCTGATTATAGCGGCGTTTCTGCCAAAGCCCTTTGGGCTTATGGCCCCGCCCAGCCTTATGGCCTTCCTGCTGTTTTTAGTGGCCCTGTGTTTGGCCCTGCTGGTGACAACCTCCTTCTGCATGGTGGTGTATATTTTAACCTTTTACACCATCTCTTACCGGGGCGTGCGCATGGTGGCTGTCTCCCTCAGCGACTTTTTAATGGGCGGCATTGTGCCCCTGCCCTTTTTCCCCGAGGGCTTCCGCCAGTTTGCGGAGCTTCTGCCCTTTTCCTGCATGGAGAACGTGCCCCTGCGGGTGTACAGCGGGGACTTGGCTGGCCCTGAAATGGCCCGGGCCATCCTGCTGCAAATTTTCTGGGTATTCGCCCTGGTGCTCATCGGCAAGGTTTTAGAGCAAAAGGCCCTTAAACGTGTTGTGGTGCAGGGAGGTTGAGAATCATGCTAAGGCTTTACAAAAAATATTTTTCCATCCACTTGAAAAGCGTGATGCAGTATAAAGCGTCCTTTTTCATCACGCTCATTGGCAATTTCATCACATCCTTCACCGTGTTCCTGGGAGTCGTGTTCATGTTTCAGCGCTTCCACAAGGTAAAGGATTTCCAGTTCAGCGAGGTGGTTCTCTGCTATGGCATTCTGCTTTTAGGCTTCCAGATAAGCCAGATGTTTGCCTCCGGCTTCAAGGTGTTCGACACCATGATAGCAAACGGGCAGTTCGACCGTATTTTAACCCGCCCCTGCAATGAAATCTTCCAGGTGCTTGCCAGCCGCATCGACTTTGTGCGCCTGGGCGGCATGTTCCAGGGTGTTGTCATGTTCGTCTACGGCATCTCCCAGGCCGGGGTGGACTGGACGCCCCTGCGGGTGCTCACCCTTATTTTCATGGTGATTGGCGGCAGCGTGGTGTTTTCCGCCATCTTCCTTTTAGACGGCGCCTTTGCCTTCTTCACCCTGGAGGGCCTGGAGTTTATGAACGTGTTCAGCTATGGGGCCTCGGAGCATGGCAAGTATCCCGTCAGCATTTACGGCAAGGGGATGCTCACCTTCTGCACCTTTGTGGTGCCCTATGCCTTGTTCCAATATTACCCCCTGCTGTTCCTTTTAGGCCGCAGCGACAACCTGTGGTTCATGTTCCTGCCCCTTATCTCCTGCTGGTTCGTTGTCCCCTGCTGGCTGGTGTGGCGCTTAGGGGTACACAGGTATAAATCCACTGGCTCCTAAAAGCCTTTCCCCAGCGCCGCCCGCCCCTGTGCAAAACCTCCGGTTTTGCAGCCCCCCCTCCGGGGGCCATCCCGGCCCGGGCCGGGATGCAGGGGCGGGCTTCCCTAAAGCAAAAGGGCGCAAACGTTTCTGCCGCAAACGTTTGCGCCCTATCTTATGTTGTTTGTCACAGCACCCCCAGGTGCTCCAGCAGAATCTTCACCCCTAAAAGCACCAGGATGCACCCGCCAAACAGCTCGGCCCTGCTCTGATATTTGCTGCCGAAAATGCTGCCCGCCTTCACGCCAACAGCGGAAAGGATAAAGGTGACCACGCCGATAAAGGCCACAGCAGACAGGATATCCACCCGCAAAAAGGCAAAGCTTACCCCCACAGCCAGGGCGTCAATGCTGGTGGCCAGGGCCAGCAGCACCATGGCTTTCGGGTTCAGGGAAGCGTCTCCCGGTTCCTCCTCCGGAGAGAGGGCCTCCTTAATCATGTTCCCCCCAATGGCCCCCAGCAGCAGGAAGGCCAGCCAGTGATCAAAAGCTTCGATGGCCCCAGAAAACTGCATCCCCACAGCATAGCCTATCAGGGGCATCAGCGCCTGGAATCCTCCAAACCACAGCCCCACCACAGCCATGCTTTTGGGTTTGGCCTCCCGCATGGCAAGGCCCTTACACACAGCCACCGCAAAGGCGTCCATGGAAAGTCCCACCGCCAGTATGAACAATTCTACAATTCCCATGTGAATCGCCGCGCGATACGGGATTCGCACAAAAAGAGGTAAAACAGCCGCCTTTTGTGCCCGTATCGCTCCTTTCTTTGAATTTTTCCCAGGATCTCCATCCTTCCGTTTGCCGCCATGGGGGCGGGATTCTACCAAAGAGCCATGAAAAACAGCCTTTTGCGCCCAGTGCAGTTC
The DNA here is from genome assembly GCF_009917365.1 of Neglectibacter sp. X4. Classification (NCBI taxonomy): domain Bacteria; kingdom Bacillati; phylum Bacillota; class Clostridia; order Eubacteriales; family Oscillospiraceae; genus Neglectibacter; species Neglectibacter sp. X4. The sequence continues at coordinate 70,940 of NZ_QWLE01000007.1, forward strand.
CTTCCTGCTTTTTCACACGAAAAGGACTCATAGAAAACACACCCCAAAGGGGCAGCTTTCTATGAGTCTCGTTTTTTCAGGCAACACCAGGCTTATAGTAAAGGCACTTGAAAATCGGTATATACGATTTTCAAGCCGGGTGGCTACGCCACCTGGTTCAAAAGAGGTATTCGACCTCTTTTGAACTGCGTTAACTATAATAAGCCATTTTGTTGACATTGCCGCACAGCAGGCCGTCCGGAATCCCGGCAAAGCCTCCCGCGCAAACTACTCCCCCATACACGCTACAATATATATAGTATAGCGGAAGAATATGCCAGCGTCAAGGGCAAGTTTCCAGGGAAGTCCTTAATTTTTCGATCAACCCTTTTTGTAAAAAGGGTTGCAAGGTGCAGGGGCAGCGCAAATCATTTCAGGTGCCAGATGTCCTCGTTATACTGGGCGATGGAGCGGTCGGAGGAGAAGAACCCGGCCTTGGCGATATTCGTAAGCATCATCTTGGCCCAAGCGTCCCTGTCCTCATACTGCTCCAGCAGCTTTTCCTTTGCAGCGATATATTCCTTCACGTCCAGAAGCGCCATGAACCAGTCTTTCCGGCTCATGTCCTTGTAAAGCCTGCCCAGGTTTTCCGGATCCCCCAGGCGCATAACCGCAGGGCTGATGATAAAGTCCAAAAGCTCTGTAATTTCCTTGTCCTTGGGGTAGTAGTCCTTGGTGGTATACCGCCCAGGCCCTTCCTCGTAAAGCTTGATGACTTCCTCGCTGCCCTTGCCGAAAATGCAGATATTCTCCTTCCCCACCAGGTCGCATATTTCCACGTTGGCCCCGTCCATGGTGCCCAGGGTGACAGCGCCGTTGAGCATAAACTTCATGTTGCCTGTGCCGCTGGCTTCCTTGGAGGCCAGGGAGATCTGCTCGGAAATGTCGCAGGCGGGAATCAGCTTTTCCGCCCAGGTCACGTTGTAATTTTCCACCATCACCACCTTCAGCCAGGGGCTGACATCCGGATCCTGTGCGATGAGATCCTGCAAAGTGAGAATCAGGTGGATAATGTCCTTGGCGATAATATAGGCAGGGGCGGCTTTTGCGCCAAACAACAGGGTAATGGGCCGCTTGGGGCGGTGCCCCGCCTTAATCTGCTTATATTTCCAGATGATATACAGGGCGTTCATCTGCTGGCGCTTATACTCGTGCAGGCGCTTAATCTGGATGTCAAATACAGAATCCGGGTCAAGCTCCACGCCGCTCTTTTCCTTCATCACCCGGCAAAGCTCCCGCTTGTTTGCCTGCTTAATCTCCAGCAGCTTCCCTAAAACCTCCTGGTCATCCTGGAACTCCAGCAGCTTTTCCAGTTCTTTTGCGTCTTTCTTCCAGCCCGTTCCAATCTTCTCCGTCAGGAAATCGGAAAGCTGGGGGTTGCAGTGCATCAGCCACCGCCGGAAGGTAACGCCGTTTGTCTTGTTGTTGAACTTCTCCGGGTAAACCTCCGCAAAATGCTTCAGCTCTGCTTCCCGCAGGATGTCTGTGTGCAGGGCCGCCACGCCATTCACGGAGAAGCCGTAATGGATGTCCATGTTTGCCATGTGGACGAGGCCGCCCTGGTCAATAATCCACAGCTTTTCGTTCTGGGGGAACTTCTCCCGCACCCGTCTGTCCAGCTCCCGGATAATGGGCACAAGGCCGGGCACAGCCTCCTCCAGATAGTCTATGGGCCACTTCTCCAGGGCCTCCGCCAGAATGGTGTGGTTGGTATAGGCGCAGGTTTGGGACACAATGGAAATGGCCTCGTCCATGTGGATGCCGTCCTTCTGCATGAGGCGGATAAGCTCCGGGATAATCATGGAAGGATGGGTGTCGTTAATCTGGATAACCGCGTGCTTATGCAAATCCCGCAGGGCATAGCCCTTCTGGGAAAGCTCCTTGATAATAAGCTGTGCGCCGGCGCTCACCATGAAATACTGCTGGTACACCCGTAAAAGCCGTCCCGCCCGGTCGCTGTCGTCGGGATACAGGAACAGGGTCAGGTTCCGGGAAATGTCATGCTTGTCAAAGTCAATGTCCCTGGTGACAATAGATTCGTCCGCTGTCTCCATGTCAAACAGGTGCAGGCAGTTCACGCCGTTCTCATAGCCTGCCACCTGGATGTCATACATCACCGCCTGCAGTTCCCCCTGGGGGAAGGGCACCCAGAACCGGGTGTCAGTCTTTTTGGCCCAGCAGGTGGGGGAGAGCCAGTATTCCGGCTTTTCCCACTGCTTATGATCCCAGAATTCCTGCCGGAACAGCCCGAAGTGGTAGAGAAGCCCCACGCCGTCGGCAGGCAGGCCCAAGGTGGCGGCAGAGTCCAGATAGCAGGCGGCTAAGCGCCCCAGGCCGCCATTGCCCAAGGCAGGCTCCGGCTCAATCTCCTCAATGTCGGAGAGGTTCTTCCCGGCGGCAGCCAGGGTTTTGCGCACCTCATCATACACCCCCAGGTTAATCAGGTTGTTGGAGAGCAGCTTGCCCATTAAAAATTCCGCGGAAACATAATACAGCTTCCTGTCCCCCTGGATGCGGGGGGTAGCCGCCAGACGCTCCTGCACCATGGCGGTGAGGGCGTGGTAAATTTCCTCGTTCCCTGCCTGATACAGGGGCTTGCTGCCTAGTTTGTTTTCCAGTTCAATCTGTATGCTCATTGGGTATCAGCGTCCTTTCCTTCCCCTTTTTTATTTTTCTTTTTCGCCTTGGCCTTTTTCTCCGGCGCTTTGGGCAGATCCCTGGCCCGCCCGGAAAGATCGGCCATTCGGGCCATTTTCTGGGCCAGCTCCTTGGTGCAGGCGCCGGGCTTCATGCGCCAACTCCAGTTTTCAGAGTTCACTGTGGAGGGCGTGTTAATCCGGGCCTTGGCCCCCAGATCCAGATAGTCCGGCATGGGGATAACAGCCAGGTCTGCCACGCTGTTTAAAGCCATGCGGATAAAGCTCCAGGTGCCGTCTGTGTCGTCCTTCAGGCCCATATATTCCAGGGCCACCGCCACGTCTGCAGGCGGGGCAGAGGTAAACCAGCTTCTGGTGGAATCGTTATCGTGGGTGCCGGTATACACCACGCAGTGGTTCTGGTAGTTGTGGGGCATATAGTCGCTTTCTTCCCTGGAGTCAAAGGCAAACTGCAAAACTTTCATCCCCGGGAACCCGCTGCGCTTTAAAAGCCTTCTCACCGCCGGGGTCAGATACCCCAGATCCTCCGCGATAATGGCGGCCCCGGGCATGGCCTTGTTGATGGCATCCACAAACTTCATCCCAGGCCCCTTGCGCCAGCGGCCGTTCCGGGCCGTTTTGTCCCCATAGGGGATGGCGTAATAGCTTTCAAGGCCCCGGAAGTGGTCAATCCGCAGCACGTCGAACATGGTCAGGTTTGCCTGGAGCCGCTCCATCCACCAGGCAAAGCCGTCCTTTTCCATGTCGTCCCAGCGGTACAGGGGATTGCCCTAAAGCTGCCCGTCTGCGGAGAAGGCGTCCGGCGGGCACCCCGCCACCTCAGTGGGGTTGTTGTCCTCGTCCAGTTGGAACAACCAGGGGTGCGCCCACACGTCAGAGCTGTCTCCGGAAACGTAAATCGGCGCGTCCCCGATAATCAGGATACCCTTTTTGTTGGCATATTTCTTAATGTCCTTCCACTGCTCGAAGAACAGATACTGGGTGAAAACGTGATAGTCAATTTCCTTTTCGCACTTCTTTGTCCATTCCTTCAAAGCGGCAGGACGGCGCAGCTTGATGTCCTCCTCCCATTCATACCAGGGCCTGCCATTATGGAGGTTTTTCAGGGCCATGAACAGGGCGTAATCTTCCACCCAGGCGGCGTTCTTTTTGCGGAAACGGGAGAGGGCTTTGGGCTTTTTAAAGTTTTCAAAGGCCTTTTGCAGCACCTGCGCCCGTTCGTTCCGCAAAGCCTCATAGTCTGCCTTTTCCGGATTGCTGCCCCAGTTTGCCCGTTTGCAGCGCTTTTCTTTCAAAAGGCCGTCCTGGCACAGCAGCTCCAGATCAATGTACAGCGGCTCCCCGGCAAAGGCGGAATAGCTCTGGTAAGGGCTGTTGCCAAAGCTGGTAGGCCCTAAAGGCAGCACCTGCCAGAAGCGCTGGTGGGCAGCGCAGAGGAAGTCTATCCATTCCCGGGCGGCCTTGCCAAAGGTGCCAATGCCGTATTTGGAGGGCAGGCTGCTCACTGGCATCAGCACGCCGGCGCTGCGTGTCATCCAAGTCGATTGATTTGCCATAGGCTGAAAACCTTCTTTCCATAGGGTTATAAGCAGAGTATACTATAGCTTAGTATAACACATGGAAGCTGGTATGTGCAAGAAATATTTGGAAAAATTATCCAGTAACTTTCCCTGATTCCCGGTTTTCCTTTATGTGTTTTGTCAAAGGAGCCAGAACTAGCTCCTCCTGTTCCGGAACAGGAAAAGCGCCCCCGGATTCCCGGCAGGCGCTTCTCCCGTTATGCAAAAGCTTAGAAATCGTACTCAATCACGCCCCAAGGCGTTTCCTGCTTATGCAGCGCAATAGACTTGGACATCTCCCGCACCTCGTCTGCCGTCACGCTGCGGTTTAAAGCCTGGGAGACGAAAATGGCGTCGGACAGCAAAGCCGTCTCCATGGCGATATAGGGGGAGTCAATGCGGGTGCTGTCGTCCAGCTCGCCCTCCAGATACGCCTTCCAGTGTACCTGGTTGTCGTTATACAGGGCCATGCGCGGCTCCACCTGGGCTTCCTTCCGGCCGTTCTCCTGGCAGTTGATAATCTTGGAGGTTTTCATGCCGTCCTCATAGCCGAAGAATTCCAGGGTGGGCTGCTGCACCCGGCCGCCGCCCATAATCCTGCCGCCCTTGGGCACAGCCAGTTCGCCGCCAGTGGTGTCCACGTCAATCAGCTTGATGCCGCCCATAGAGCCTGCCACAAAGCTGGTGCCCACCACGTCCATATGCATGGCCCAGTCCTCGTAAATGTCCAGGGAAACGCCATTTTTAAACTTGGCAATGCCCACGCTTAAATCCTCCACGTCATAGGTCAGGCCCTCCGGCAGCAGCCGGGGATCCTGATAATAGTCGGCGGAGGACAGGCCATATACCGTATCCAGCTCTGGCATACCCATAATGTAGAGCATTTGGGCCAGATGGTAAATGCCCAAATCGCATAAAGGCCCATGCACGCCAATATCCCCTTTGATAAAGTCCCGGGAGAACATGGGCATGTCAAAGCCAGGGCGGCCCTCCCGGCGGTGGCCAACGCTGCGGGCGTGGTAGATTTTCCCCAGCTTCCCTTCCTCAATCAGCTTTTTGGCATACCGGGTCTGCAAATTGTAAAGGGAGCTTATCTGCACAGCCAGCTTCTGTCCTGTGGCCTTGGCGCAGTCGTAAATGATTTTCGCGTCGGCGTAGCTTGCCGCCATGGGCTTTTCGCAGTAGCAGGGATATCCCGCCTTCATCACAGCCACAGAAACCGGGGTGTGCAGGTTGTTGTGTACGCACACGTCAATGGCGTCCAAATCGTCCCGCTTCAGCATTTCCCGGAAGTCCACATACAGGTTCTCCTCCGGTATGCCATACTGTTCCCCCCAGGCCTTCACCTTGGCTTCGTCAATGTCGCACCCTGCCACTACCCTGGCGCCGGGAATGTTCGACCACACCGTCATGTGCCGGTTGGAAATCATGCCTGTCCCGATAATGCCAATGCGCAGTTCTTTCATGAAAACATCCTCCTTAGGCGTTATAAATCATTATTTTCCATATTTTACCATGTTTTTGTGCATTCCGCAAGAGGGGATCCTGCGGGAGGAGTGTCCAAAGCGAGTATTCTAAAAGAATGAAGAAACACAAAAGTTTCGTCCACCTTTTCAAAGGTGGTGGGGTATTTAGGGGCGAAGCCCCTAAACCGCCGGAGGCATAAAACGCGCTGTCTGGACACTCCCTCCCGCCGGTCGGCTGCCATCCCAAAGCCTGTTTTCAAAACAGGCCTTTAATACCGCTTCACAAACTGGGAAACCAGCGCCCGACAGGTCTGCATCCGGATGCAGGCATAAAATTCCTCCGCCGCTTCCTGCCCCTGGCCTGCGGTCATGGCGTTTTGGGCGTCCTCCTCTGTTTCCCACAGCACAAAGTCTGTCCAGGTGTCTTCCTGCCGGTAATGATCCCAGGAGATGAAGCCCTTTGCCTTGGAAACCACCTGATCGTGGAGCCTTTGGGTGCAGTCCATAAACTGCTGCGGCTCCACATTTTTCCGCAGCTTGTAAGAAAAAATCCACGCTGTTTTTGCCATCCTGTTTTCCTCCTTTGGAAAAAGCCGGCGTCAATAAAACGCCGGCCTTTCAAAAATTCCTCTTATTCCGCCATAAAGTAGGTCTTAAAAGCCTTATAGGCCATGTATACGTCCAGCTTGGAAACCACCTCAAAGGGCGCGTGCATGGAGAGCACCGGCACGCCCACGTCGATAACGTCGGCATTCAGCCGGGAGATATCCAGGGCCACAGTGCCGCCGCCTCCCTGATCCACCTTGCCCAGCTCGCCAATCTGCCACAGCACGTCCCCTTCGTCCATCACCCGGCGCACCCAGCCCAAAAACTCGGCGGAAGCGTCGTTGCTGCCGCTTTTGCCCCGGGATCCGGTATACTTGGCAAAGCCAACGCCCCGGTTCAGGAAGCAGGAGTTGCCCGCTTCATAGGCGGAAGCATAGTTGGGATCAAAAGCCGCCGTCACGTCTGCGGAGAGGCAGTTGGACTTTGTCCACACATGGCGTGCCTCCGCGCCGTCCTGTGCGGCCAAATCCGCCACGAAATAGTTGAGGAATTCAGAGGCAAGGCCAGTGTTGCCCACGCTGCCGATCTCCTCCTTGTCCGCCAGCACCGTAATGGCGGTATATTCCGGATCCTTGCACCGCAGCACAGCCTCCAGGGCAGGATAGGCGCACACCCGGTCGTCATGGCCGTAAGCGCCCACCATGCTGTGGTCAAAGCCAATGTCCACTGCCGGGAACGCGGGCACAAACTCAATTTCCGCGGAAATCAAATCCCCTTCGGTAATGCCGTATTTCTCGTTTAAAATCTTCATCACGTTGAGCTTGTAGAGGTTTTCCCCCTCTGCGTTCTCCAGGGGCATGCTGCCCACCAGAATGTTCAAATCCTCCCCGGTAAAGGCCTCGCCCAGCTTCTTCTGAATCTGATCCTTGCCCAGATGGGGCAGGATGTCCGTAATGGTAAACTGGGGATCCCCGGGGTTTTCCCCTACGTTCAAAGTCACCTCAGTGCCGTCCTTGCGCACCACCTTGCCCCGCATGGACAGGGGGATGGCAGTCCACTGGTATTTCTTAATGCCGCCATAGTAGTGGGTTTTCAAAAGCGCCAGCTCGTTTGCCTCATACAGGGGCAGGGGCTTTAAGTCCACCCGGGGATTGTCAATGTGGGCCGCCACAATGCGCACACCCTCCTTGGTGCCCTTTTTGCCGATAACCGCCAGGCAGATGGACTTGCCCCGGTTGTTGTAATACACCTTGTCCCCAGGGGCATATTTCGCCGCCGGATCAAAAGGCACAAAGCCCGCCTTCTCCGCGGCCTCCACCGCAAAGGCAACAGACTCCCGTTCTGTCTTGGCGGCGTTCAGGAATTCCTTATAGCCCTCGCAGAAGCGCTGGGACTTCTTCATTTCCTCCTGGCACACCCGTGTGGAACCGTGGGTGCGATCCACCAGCAGCTCCTTGGCAAGTGCCTTTGCGTCAACCTTTTCCGTTTTGTTTTCCATTGGAATGTACCTCCTTAAAGCTTTTTATAATAATAAGATAAGTGTTTATAGTCTATTTTTCGTCCTCCAGCAGTTGTATCCGCAGCACCTGCGTAAGCTGGGCAGGCTCGGAAAGCATCACAGGCCCTGTATAGGTAACCGACACCTTGTCTCCCGCCTTAAAGTCCTCCAGGGCAATGGGGGTATACCGCCATTCCAGCACTGTGTCCTCTGTCACGCTGAAGGTGCATTCCCCCTGACCGTTCACGTCGTTGCAGGGAAGGCCCCGCACATGGAAAAACGTGCCGTCCCTGTCCACGATTTCCGCGTGCATGAGAACAACTTCATCCCACCGGGGAGCCTTCTCTCCCAGCCAGCCCGTGCTGCCCCGCCCCAGCAGGAACGCCCCGCACAGCAGGGCCGCCGCTCCTATGGCAATGACCGCTTTTTTCCACAGCTTCATAGAGTAACCTCCTCCTGTATGCGTCTACCAGATTTTACCACGTCACTTCACAAAATGCAACCGCCCCGCCGCATATGCCCCGGCGGCTTAGGGACTCTGTCCCTAAGAACCCTGCAAACCTTTTTAGAAAAAAGGTTTGATCGAAAAACCAAGTTTTTGCATTTTCCCTTCAGCCGCTTTCCCCGCCCTCATACAGCCTTTTATACGTCCCGTAATACTTCGTAACCTTCTTCACATACGAGTCTGTCTCCGGGTAGGGGATGGTGTGCAGGTTCTTGCCGTCTGCGGAGTAGTCCTCCTCTGAAAGCCAGCCGCTCACATTGCCCATGCCCGCGTTGTAGGCGGCAAGGGCCACCTCCAGGGTGCCGTAATGATCCAGCAGCTTTCGCAGCAGGGCGCCGGCGCAGTGCAGGTTGTCGCTGGGGTCGAAAATGTCCCCGCCCCCGTTTTCCGGGGGATACTGCTCCGCTATCCACTGGAAGGTGGCGGGGGTAAGCTGCATCAGCCCGCAGGCCCCGGCCCGGGACTGGGCCTTTTCGTCAAAGCCGCTTTCCGCCTTCATCACCGCATAAAGCAGGTTTTCGTCCAGGGAGAATTCCGCCGCCTCCCGCCGCACCAGCTCCCCATAGGGACGGGGGTAAAGCCGGTGCATCACCCAGCCTGCAAGGGAATCCCCCGCCGCAATCCAGGCTATGATAAGGGCTATGAAAACCACAAGGATAACTCGACCTTTTTTCATAGGCGCTTTGCCGCTTCTCCTTTCAGATCTGCTAAAACAGCCTCCGCAGCCAGCCGGCGCCCAGGCTCCCGGCTGTTTTCAATCACATAGTCTGCCCGGCTTTCATAAAAATCCTCATCCTGCTGGGCGGAAAAACGGATTTCCGCCTGTTCCCGGCTTAGATTGTCCCGGTCCATCACCCGCGAAAGCCTTTCCTCCCGGGCCGCCGTCACCACAACAATCCGGGCGCAGATGCTGTCCAGCCCCGACTCAAACAGGGTGGGCGCGTCCAGCACGAGAATGGGCGTCCCCGCTTCCCGGGCCGATTCCACCACCTGGCGCACCTGCTTTAAAATCCGGGGAAAGGTAATTTCCCCCAGCCGTTTGCGGCCCTCCTGTGTGGCAAAGGCCCTGCGGGCAAGCTCTTTCCGATGCAGCTTTCCCCCCGGGGCAACATCCTCCCCAAAGGCGGCCCGCAGCTCCTCTATGCAGTCCGGGCTGTATACCTGGGGGCTTCTGGTCAGGCTGTCGCAATTTAAAACAGAACAGCCTCCCTGCTTCAGGAAATCCCCCACAGTAGATTTCCCCGCGCCGCTAGGCCCTGCCAGCCCTACCACCAGCGTCCCTTCCGGATGCGCCACCCGGAACCCCGCCGCCCGCAGCAGCCGGTTATACACCGCAAGGCCCACGCCAGAACGGCTGGGGCAGTGGGCAAAGGCGGTCTGGGCGCCTTTTTTGTCCAGTTCCAGCAGCGCCCCGAAAAGCCTCCTGGCCTGCCCGCCCCCGTCATACCGGGAGCCAAGGCTGATGGCAGGCCCCTCTACAAAAGGCAAATCCTCCTGAAAGCACAGCGCCCAGCCGCCCTTCCTCTCGTTTACATAGGCGGCAAATTCCTCCGGGGAAGCGTCCACCAAAGTCACCTCCGCCTTAGGGGCATAGTGCTTATATTTCATGCCCGGGGAAGAGGCCTTCGCCCCTTCCCGCAGGCTGTGCAGCACAGCGGGGTCAAGCTCCGCCTGCCCCAAAACAGCCCGAAGCTGCGCAAGGGTCACGCCGCCGGGCCGCAGCACCCGGGGAACGTCCCCCGCAAGGGTAATCACGGTAGATTCCACCCCCACGTCGCAAGGCCCGCCGTCCAAAAGGGCGTCCACCCGCCCGGCCAGATCCTCCCGCACATGGGCAAAGGAAGTGGGGCTGGGCCTGCCGGAAAGGTTGGCGGAGGGGGCGGCCAAAGGCACGCCAGCCGCCTCAATCACCGCCCGGGCCGCTGGGTGCCGGGGCATACGCACCGCCACTGTGTCAAGGCCCCCGCTGGTTTCCATGGGAACCAGCGCCGACTTTTCCAGGATAATGGTCAGCGGCCCGGGCCAGAAAGCCTGGGCCAGGCGCTTCGCGGCCTCCGGCACCTCCTTCACCAGGGGGGCAAGCTGGGAAAACCCGCTGATATGCACAATCAGGGGGTTATCCGAGGGCCGGCCCTTGGCGGCGAAAATCTTTTTCACAGCATTCCCGTTGAGGGCGTCCGCCGCCAGGCCGTACACCGTCTCCGTAGGGATGGCCACCAGGCCCCCGGCCCGCAGGATTTCCCCGGCCCGCTCTACATCATGTGTATTATGCGCTTTTAAAAACAATGTCTCCATAAGCTTTCCCCATGTGCCTGCCTTTTATTTTCCTGCCCATGCCTCCGGCGGTTTAGGGGCTTTGAGTCCCGCCTGCCGGCGCGGCATCCCTTTAAGCGCGCGGACTCTCCGCGCGGCGAAATATTCCCTTACACGTCCCCGCGTCACAGAGATACAAAAACGCAATCGCTGCGCGATAGCGTTCCGTCACGTTGTTTACGTTGCCTGTTCCAACTGGCTGGCCCTGTCTGCGGCAATCAGCGCGTCCAGGATTTCATCCAGACTGCCCCCCAGGATTTCCTCCAGCTTGTAAAGGGTCAGCCCGATGCGGTGATCCGTCACCCGGGACTGGGGGAAATTATAGGTGCGAATCCGTTCGCTGCGGTCGCCGCTGCCCACCAAAGATCGTCGGGCCTCTGCCGTCTGGGCGCTCACTTTGTCCTGCTCCTGCTGCAAAAGCCTTGCCCGCAGCACCTTCATGGCCTTGTCCTTGTTTTTATACTGGCTGCGTTCGTCCTGGCACTCCACCACCATGCCCGTAGGCAGGTGGGTAATGCGGATAGCCGAGCTTGTCTTGTTGATGTGCTGGCCCCCAGCGCCGCTGGAACGGAAGGTGTCAATCTGCAAATCCTTGGGGTCAATGTCAATCTCCACGTCCTCGGCCTCCGGCATCACCGCCACAGTGGCGGCGGAGGTGTGAATGCGCCCCTGGGTTTCCGTCTCCGGCACCCGCTGCACCCGGTGGGCGCCGCTTTCAAACTTTAACCGGGAATAGGCCCCCTGGCCGTCAATGAGGAAGCTGACCTCCTTGAAGCCTCCCAGCTCTGTCTCGTTCAGGCCCACGATTTCTGTGCGCCAGCCCTGCTTTTCCGCGTAGGCTGTGTACATGCGGTACAGATCATAGGCAAAAAGCGCGGCCTCCTCGCCTCCGGTGCCGCCCCGGATTTCCATCACCACGTTCTTTTCGTCGTTAGGGTCTTTCGGCAGCAGCAATATCTTGATTTCCTCTTCCAGCGCCGCAAGCTTCTGCTGGTTTTCCTTCATTTCCTCCTGGGCCATCTCTTTCAACTCCGGATCCTCCAAAAGCTCCCTGGCCCCTTGCAGCGCCTCCCCGCACCGGACATATTCCCTGTAGGCCAGCACAATAGGCTCCAGCTCTTTGTGCTCCTTCATCAGGGCGGCATACACCTCCCTGTCGGCAGCGCTTGCAGGGTCGTACAGCTTCATATTCAGTTCTTCATAGCGGTTTTCAAAAACCTGTAAATTCTCAAACATATCCATTTCCTCCAAAATAGTAGTCTTAGCGTTTCGCGTTCCTAAATAATATTTCTGCGGGAAATAACAGGGAAAATTTTCCGTGTATTCCCCCGCCTGTAGGGCGGGGGAATACACCCCGTTTCCTGCTGCTAAATGCAAAGGCAATAAAATAGGTTGAACCGCGCCGCTAAGGCTCCGGAGGCGTTTGGCGCTCAATGCGCTTGATGTTCTTCTCGCATTTCAGGCGGGGCAGCATAACCTCCCGCCCGCAGCCGCAGCAGCGGATTTTAAAATCCATCCCTGCCCGCAATACGGTAAAGGCTGTGCTCCCGCAGGGGTGGGGCTTTTTCATGTGCAGAATGTCCCCAACGCGCACGTCCATTTTGCCGCCCTCCTTTCTTTTCCAGACATAACAGACATAACAAGCCTTATTATACACTGTCCCCCGGCATTTTGCAAAGGTTTTTCGCTGCAAGCATTAGAGTCTGTCTTAAAACTCCGAAAAACCGTATTTTTGTCCAGTGACAAACGGTTTCTGTGTTAAAAATCCTCGAAATACGAAAGTGTTTCTTGCGGTTTTCGCCTTGAAACCGCCCGCCCTGAACAAAAATACTGGCATTTCTCCGGTTTTAAAACAGACTCTAGAGTGTACAGCTTCTAAATTTAAATTTCAGGCGAAAAGTGGCCATAGATTGGGGAGGGCTTTTACGTTGTTTATTCCCTTGGTATTTTTTTCGGGCTTTCTTTTTTGCTTGTCCCTGTTTTTGAAAAAAATCTGCGGGAAAGATTGACATGTGAACAAATGTTTTGTATTATATAGTCATGCAGCTTGGAAAGAGTATTTTTTAAGCTGCATGACTATATGGATTTGAGAAAGCTCCTGGCAGTTCTTTGTTGAAAAGAAAGGGGCTGCCAAGGCTTCCGACAAATACGGCGTTAAAAGAACGGGAGGTGCCTGGGGATGGCAAGAACGAGAAAGAAAAGCGCAGGGCCTTCCGCCATGGAACTGCGGCAGAGGGCGGTTTTGGACAAGCTGCTCTCCTGCCTGCTGCCTCCGGAAACCGCGGCCCGGGCTGCGGGAGAGCTGCTGGAGGTATTTGGCAGCCTTTCAGAGGTGCTGGTTGCCCCGGAAAAGGAGCTGCTGGAGATTGCAGGGATGAACAGCCCCGCTGTCCGCCTGCTGGGCGCTACAGCGGAAGCGGCGAGAGAGACCCTGGAGGATCAGGCCTCTGGGCTGCGGCGTGTGTATGATACAGAATCTGCCGCTTCCGTCCTTTTTCCCAAGCTTGCGGGACGGAAAACCGAGGCTGTGGTGCTGCTGCTCCTGGACGGGCAGAAGCGGGTGATATACAACAATATTGTGTGCGAGGGCGCTATCAGCGAGGTGCCTATGTATATCCGCAAAATCGTTTCCCTCTGCATTGACCATGACGCGGCTTTTGCCCTGCTGGCCCACAACCATCCCAGCGGGCAGGCCATGCCCTCCCGCAATGATGTGGTTGTCACCCGGCAGGTGGAGCTGGCTTTGGAGAGCGTACAGGTTCCCCTGTCAGACCACCTGGTGTTTGGCAGCAACGGGTGCTTTTCCTTTGCTGCCAGCGATGCCTGGAACCAGGGGCGCATGGATATGTGGGATTTCCAGCGGGAGCAGTTGGAAATCGCCAGGGCCATGGAGCGGGAATATTTAGAAAAACAGGGAGGGCGCGGGGATGGATTTTAAGCTGGTTTCAAAATTTCAGCCCACTGGGGACCAGCCGGAAGCTGTGAGCCGGCTGGTGCAGGGGGTAAACCAGGGGGACAAGGAGCAGACCCTGTTGGGCGTGACAGGCTCTGGCAAAACCTTTACCATGGCAAATGTGATTGCCAGGCTGAACCGCCCGGCCCTGGTGCTGGCCCACAACAAAACCCTGGCGGCCCAGCTTTGCTCGGAGTTCCGGGAATTTTTTCCGGAAAACGCGGTGGAGTATTTTGTGTCCTATTACGATTATTACCAGCCCGAGGCCTATATCGCCCAGACAGACACTTATATTGAAAAGGACTCCGCTATTAATGATGAAATTGACAAGCTGCGCCACAGCGCCACCTGCGCCCTTTCCGAGCGCCGGGATGTGATTATTGTGGCCTCTGTGTCCTGCATCTACAGCCTGGGCGACCCCATCGACTACCGCACCATGGTCATCTCCCTGCGTCCAGGCAAGGAGATGGAGCGGGACGAGCTTTTAAAAAGGCTGGTGGAGCTGCAATATGAGCGCAACGACATAAATTTCATCCGCAACAAGTTCCGGGTGCGGGGGGATGTGGTGGAGATTTTCCCGGCAGAGTCCAGCGACAAGGCGGTGCGGGTGGAGTTTTTCGGGGACGAGATTGAGCGGCTGCGGGAGTTTAACCCCCTTACAGGAGACGTGCTGTCCGAACTGGGCCACATCGCCATATACCCGGCTTCCCACTATATTGTGCCCCGGGACAAAATGGAAAAAGCTATTGCCGACCTCCATGAGGAGATGGAGAAGCAGGTGGCCTTTTTTAAGGAGCAGGGAAAGCTTATTGAGGCCCAGCGCATTGAGCAGCGCACCCGGTATGACATGGAGATGCTGGCGGAGATCGGCTTTTGCAAGGGGATTGAAAACTATTCCCGGGTGCTTTCCGGCCGGGAGCCGGGCAGCGCCCCCTTTACCCTGTTGGATTATTTCCCGGACGATTTCCTGCTGTTTGTGGACGAGTCCCATGTAACTTTGCCCCAGGTGCGGGGCATGTTTGCGGGGGATCGCGCCCGGAAGGAGCAGCTTGTGCAGTATGGCTTCCGTCTGCCCTCGGCCTTTGACAACCGGCCCTTAAACTTCGATGAATTTTACAGCCATATCCGGCAGGCGGTGTTTGTCAGCGCCACGCCGGGGGATTTGGAGCTGGAGAAGTCTGCCCAGGTGGTGGAGCAGGTGATACGGCCCACAGGGCTTTTAGACCCCCTGATTACTGTGAAGCCTACGGACGGGCAGATAGACGACTTGATTTCGGAAATCAACCTGCGCACGGAAAAGGGGGAGCGGGTCTTAGTCACCACCCTGACAAAGAAGATGGCGGAGGATCTCACCGGGTTTTTAGAGGGGTACGGCATAAAGGTGCGGTATATGCACCACGATATTGACACAGTGGAGCGCATGGAGATTATCCGGGATCTGCGCTTGGGAGACTTCGATGTGCTGGTGGGCATTAACCTGTTGAGGGAGGGCCTGGACATCCCGGAGGTTTCCCTGGTGGCCATATTGGACGCGGACAAGGAAGGCTTCCTGCGCAGCGGGCGCTCCCTTATCCAGACCATCGGCCGGGCGGCCCGCAACGCCGGGGGGCAGGTTATTATGTATGCTGACGAGGTGACGCCCTCCATGGAATATGCCATTACGGAGACGGAGCGCAGGCGGGGCATCCAGCAGCGCTATAACGAGGAGCACGGCATTACGCCCAAGACCATTACCAAGAGCGTGGCGGAGATTTTGGAAATCTCCACCCACAAGGAGGACGGGAAGAAAAAGAAGAAGCGCTATACCCCTGCCGAGAGGCAGCAGCTTATCGAGCAGTATACCAAGGAGATGCGGGCGGCGGCAAAGCTCTTGGAATTCGAGCACGCGGCGTACCTGCGGGACAAGATAAAGGAGCTGGAAGGCCAGGGGGCCGGGCACGCGCCGCTGCCCAGGAAAAGCAAGCGTAACGCTTGACCCAAGACGCGAGGAACAGGGAGGAAACTTTCCGCCGCATAAAGGGTTTATGCGGCTTACGCGCACGGCCGCGTAAGCCGGGTGCTCCCGGAGGGCAGCGTGCCGCTGTACCAGCGGCGTGGGCAGCGTACCGCTGCATCAATGACGCGGGGAACAGGGAGGAAACCTTCCGCCGCATAAAGGGTTTATGCGGCTTACGCGTATGGCCGCGTAAGGGGGGTGCTCCCGGAGGGCAGCGTGCCGCTGCACCAGCGGCGCGGGGAACAGGCTGGACGGGGAAGGCCCGGCTATGGTGAAGGAGGCTTATCTATGTGTGTGGCATGTGCAGTAGTAAAAGAAGAAAAAGGACATCCGCCGTAGCTGTTACATAATATATAAAAGGAGAAAGCTCCCATGAATATGATAGAACGCATTTTAAACCGCCGAAGCTACCGGGGCAGGTATGAAAACACCCCTGTGCCCCGGGAAGACCTGAAAAAAATTATGGAAGCCGGGCTGGCAGCGCCCTCCGGGTGCAACAAGCAGACAACCAGCCTTATCGCCATAGACGACCCCGCCTTGCTGGAGCGGCTGAGGGCTGTTATCGACCCGCCCGCTGGGGCCACTGCCCCCGCCATGATCTGCGTGCTGACCCAGAAGATTTTCGCGTACCGCGACCGGTGCTTCCAAGTGCAGGACTATGCCGCGGCTATTGAAAACATGCTGCTGGCAATTTGTGAGATGGGCTATGAAAGCTGCTGGTATGAGGGGCACATTACAGATGAGGACAAGATCGGGCGGAAGATGGCGGATATCCTGGGCGTGCCCCAGGAGTATGACCTGGTGTGCTTCCTGCCTGTTGGCAAGCCTGCCCAGGCCCTACGGCCTTCGCCCAGGAAAAAGCCCTTTGAGGAACGGGCATGGTTTAATGGGTTTCAGATAAAGGAAGGGGAAAGAAGATGAGCCTGGATAAAATCGTGGTGCATGGCGCCAGGGAGCACAACCTGAAAAACGTGGACGTGGAGATCCCCCGGGACAAGCTGGTGGTGCTGACAGGGCTTTCTGGTTCGGGGAAGTCCAGCCTTGCTTTTGACACCATCTATGCCGAGGGGCAGAGGCGCTATGTGGAGAGCCTTTCCTCCTATGCCCGGATGTTTTTGGGCCAGATGGAGAAGCCGGACGTGGACATGATTGACGGGCTGTCCCCCGCTATCTCCATCGACCAGAAAACCACCTCTAAAAACCCCCGGTCCACTGTGGGTACAGTGACGGAAATATACGACTACCTGCGGCTGCTGTATGCCCGCATCGGTATCCCTCACTGCCCCATCTGCGGGCGGGAAATCAAGCAGCAGACAGTGGATCAGATTGTGGATCAGGTGCTGGCCCTGCCGGAAAAAACCCGGGTGCAGGTGCTGGCCCCGGTGGTGCGGGGGAGAAAGGGCACCCACCAGAAGGAGTTTGAGGGGGCCAGGCGTTCCGGCTTTGTGCGGGCCAGGGTGGACGGCCTGCTGTACGATCTGAACGAACCTATTGAACTGAACAAGAACCAGAAGCATACCATTGAAATCGTGGTGGACAGGCTGGTGATAAAGCCGGACGTGCGCTCCAGGCTTGCCGACTCCATTGAAGTGGCGGCAGGGCTTACAGGAGGCGTGGTGATTGTGAACGTTATAGACGGGGAGGACATCACCTTCTCCCAGAATTATGCCTGCCCGGAGCATGGGGTCAGCGTGGAGGAGCTGACCCCCCGGATGTTCTCCTTCAACAACCCCTTCGGGGCCTGCAAGAAGTGTACGGGCCTGGGGGTGTTTATGAAGGTGGATCCCCGGCTGATTATCCCGGACGACCGGGTTTCCATCAGCAAAGGGGGCCTGAAGGCCAGCGGCTGGGCCATGGAGGGCAGCACCATTGCCGCCATGTACATGCAGGGCCTTTCCGAGCACTATGGTTTCTCCCTGGACACGCCTATTGGGGAACTGCCCAAAGAGATTGTGGACGTGCTGCTGTATGGCACCAAAGGGGAGAAGATCAAGCTGAGGCGCACAGGGGAATATGGCAGCGGCACCTATATGGCCCCTTTTGAGGGGGTTATCAACAACCTGGAGCGGCGTTTCAGGGAAACCTCCTCTAACTGGATTAAGGAGGAAATTGAGGGGTATATGAGTGCTGTGCCCTGCGACGCCTGCCATGGCCGCAGGCTTTCCCCGGAGAGCCTGGGGGTAACGGTGGGAGGCCTTAACATCAGCGAGCTGTGCGACAAGTCTGTTACCGAGGCCCTGGAGTTTGTGGATGCCCTCGCCCTTACAGAGCGGGAAAGCATGATTGCCGCACCAATTATAAAAGAAATCAAGTCCCGGCTGGGCTTCCTGCAAAGCGTGGGGCTGGAGTATCTTACCCTTTCCCGGGCTTCCGGCACCCTTTCTGGCGGGGAAAGCCAGCGGATACGCCTTGCCACCCAGATCGGATCTTCCCTTATGGGGGTGCTGTACATCCTGGACGAGCCTTCCATCGGCCTGCACCAGCGGGACAACCATAAGCTGCTGGGCACTCTCAAGCGCCTGCGGGACTTAGGCAACACTGTGATTGTGGTGGAGCACGACGAGGACACCATGCGGGCCGCCGACTACATTGTGGACGTGGGGCCGGGGGCCGGGGTGCATGGCGGGAATATTATCTATGCCGGGCCTGTAAAGGGCATTGAGAAGTGCAAAGGCTCTGTAACCGGCCAGTATTTAAGCGGCAAAAGGAAGGTGGAGGTGCCGGAGAAGCGCCGGCAGGGCAGCGGGAACTTTCTGGAGGTGCGGGGCGCGGCCCAGAACAACCTGCAAAAGGTGAACGTGAAAATCCCCCTGGGAGAGCTGGTGTGCGTAACCGGGGTTTCCGGCTCCGGCAAGTCCTCCCTGGTAAATGAAATCCTCTATAAAAAGCTGGCAGGAAGCCTGAACCGGGCCCACACCCATCCCGGGGCGCACAAGGAGATTTTGGGCCTGGAGTATCTGGACAAGGTGATCCAGATAGATCAGTCCCCAATAGGCCGCACGCCCCGCTCCAATCCCGCCACCTACACAGGGCTGTTTAACGATGTGCGCACCCTGTTTGCCAGCACCCAGGAGGCCAAAATGCGGGGCTTTACAGCCTCCCGGTTCTCCTTCAACGTGAAAGGCGGGCGGTGCGAGGCCTGCCAGGGAGACGGCATCATCTGCATTGAAATGCACTTCCTGCCGGACGTGTATGTGCCCTGCGAGGTGTGCAAGGGCCAGCGGTATAACCGGGAAACGCTGGAAGTGAAATATAAGGGCAAAAGCATTTATGACGTGCTGGAGATGACGGTGGAGGAGGGACTGGAGTTTTTCCGGGACATCCCCAAGCTTGCAAGGCGTTTGCAGACCCTGCAGGACGTGGGCCTGGGGTATGTGAAAATCGGCCAGCCCGCCACCACCCTTTCCGGGGGCGAGGCCCAGCGGGTGAAGCTTGCCACAGAGCTTTCCAAGCGGCCCACAGGCAAGACCATCTATATTCTGGACGAGCCTACCACGGGCCTGCATATTGCCGATGTACACAAGCTGATTGAGGTGCTGCAGCGGCTGGTGGACACAGGGAACACAGTGGTGGTCATTGAGCACAACCTGGATCTCATCAAAACCGCTGACCATATTATCGACCTGGGGCCGGAAGGCGGCAACCGGGGCGGGAAAATTGTGGCAGAGGGCACGCCGGAGGAGGTGGCCCTGGTGGAAGGCTCTTACACAGGGCAGTATCTCAGGGGGATGCTGGGGCTGTAGGCCGTGCGCTTAATGCCTCCGACGTGGAAGGGGCTTTGCCCCCTCCACCCCCACAACCCCTTTTAGAAAGAGGTTGACCCTAAAATCAGACTCTATATGCGGAGAAGTTTTGCAGGCGGCAGGCCTAGGGAAAACAGAGAAAGGAGCGGCGATGCTATGGAAATACGGGAACTTAGTTTGCAGGAAATGGAAAAGCTTTATGGGGAGCGCATGGAGGCAGATTTCCCTCCGGAGGAGCTGCGCCCTTTTTCCAGCATCCGGGAACTGACGGGGGAGGGGAAATATAAGTCCTTCGGCTGCTTTGAGGAGGGCCTGGGGGCCTATGGCACCTTTGCCTTTTCGCCTGGGCGTTCCGGCGTTCTGCTGGACTATTTCGCGGTGGACGCCGGGCGCAGGGGGCAGGGGATCGGCACCCGGGGGCTGCGTATGCTGGGGGAGGCGGCAAGGGGCCTTGGCGCAGGCTTTTTGCTTATTGAGGTAGAAAGCCTGGAGTCTGCCGAAACCCCGGCCCAAACAGAGGAGCGCACCCGGCGCATCCGGTTTTACAATGGGTTCGGGTGCCGGGAAACCGCTGTGTATTCCTGGCTGTTCGGCGTGGAGTACCAGATATTGGTTCTGCCCCTGGGAGACAGGATGCCCGGGACAGACGAGGTGCAGGAGTCCCTGGAGCAGGTGTACCGGGTGATTGTGCCTCCTCTGGTGGGGGAGAGCGAGGAAGCCTATGCCCAGGTGTGCAGGTGCTTTAGGCAGTAAGCCCGTTTGCTTTCATTTGCCTGAAAGGAGGCCGCGAAAGATGAAATATACCCTTTCTGTGCTGGTGGAAAACCAGCCCGGCGTGCTCTCCAAGGTGGTGGGCCTCTTTTCCCGCCGGGGATACAACCTGGACAGCGTGGCAGTGGGCGCCACAGAGGACAGCACTATGTCCTGTGTCACCATTGTGGGGGAAGGCGACGACTACATCCTGGAGCAGGTGGAAAAGCAGCTTAACAAGGTTATCCCGGTAATTAAGGTGCGATCCCTTTCCCCAGGCGCGGTGCAGGCAGAGCTGATGCTGATAAAAACCGGCTGCGAAACCCAGCACCTGGCAGAAATCAACCAGATCGCCGCCCTGATGAAGGCGGAAGTGGTAGACGTGGCAAAGGGTTCTGTGACGCTGCGTTTTGCGGGGGAGCAGGAAAAGTGCGACACCCTCTGCGCCCTGCTGCGGCCCTACGGCATCCGGGAAATCGCCCGGACAGGGGTGATAGCCTTGGACAGGGGATAGGCGGCATGATTGCGGGATGAAAAGGAGGACACAGCCATGATGACAGGAGCGCAGGCAATGGTGAAATGCCTGGAAGCAGAGGGGGCGGAGATCCTTTTCGGGTATCCGGGGGCGGCCATCTGCCCTTTTTACGACGCTATGTTTGATTCTTCCCTGCGCCATGTGCTGGTGCGTTCCGAGCAGAATGCCGCCCACATGGCCAGCGGCTATGCCCGATCCAGCGGCAGGCCGGGGGTGTGCGTAGCCACTTCCGGGCCGGGGGCCACAAACTTGATTACCGGCATTGCCACAGCCTATATGGACTCCATCCCTATAGTGGCCATTACCGGGCAGGTGAACCTGGAGCAGCTAGGGAGGGATGTATTCCAGGAGGCGGACGTGACCGGGGCATGCGAATCCTTCACCAAGCACAGCTATCTGGTGAAGTCGGCAAAGGAACTGCCCCGGGTGTTCAAGGAGGCCTTCCATGTTGCCGCCACAGGCAGGCCCGGCCCGGTGCTTATCGACGTGCCCCAGGACGTGCAGGAGCAGGTGCTGGAAGATTTTTCTTACCCCCAGCGGGCGGACATCCCCGGCTATAAGCCCAAGACGGCAGGGCACCCCTTGCAGATTAAGAGGGCTGCCCAGGCCATCCGGGAAGCCAGCCGTCCGGTGATCTGCTGTGGGGGCGGCGTGGTGCTGGCAGGGGCCAGGGAGGAAATGGCAGCCTTTGCGGAGAAAACCGGCATTCCCATTGTGTCCACCATGATGGGGCTGGGGGTGATGCCCATGGACAGCCCGGTGTATCTGGGGATGATAGGGAAGTTTGGGCGGCCTTATGCCAACCGTGCCATGGTGGAGGCGGATTTAATCCTGCTGTGCGGGGCACGGGTAGGGGACAGGGCCATTGCGGTGCCCCACCAGATAGCGGAGCAGGCGAAGATATTGCACATTGACGTGGATCCTGCGGAAATCGGGAAGAACATGCGGGTGGATATTCCCATTGTGGGGGACGTGAAGCAGGTGCTTGCCGCCCTGACAGAGCAGGCCGCCCCCTGTGACTGCGCGCCCTGGGTCAGCCGCGTGCTGGAATATAAGCGCAAAGCCGTTCCCCGGGGAGAGGACAGGGAGGACTATGTGGAGCCGCGTTCCTTTATCCGGGCGCTGTCGAAAATCATGGACGAGGACGCGATTTTAACCGCCGATCCAGGCCAGAGCCAGATATGGGCTGCCATCAACTTTACCCAGAAGGAGGGGCGGTTCCTCACCAGCGGGGGCCTGGGCACCATGGGCTATGCCCTGCCCGCTGCCCTGGGGGCAAAGCTTGCGAAGCCCCGGCGGCAGGTGGTGGCTGTCTGCGGGGACGGGGCGTTTCAGATGAGCCTGTGCGAGCTTGCCACAGTTTGTGCCTGCAATGTGCCTTTAAAGATGATTGTGATGGACAACCGCCGCTTGGGTATGGTGCGGGAACTGCAAAACCAGCATTACGCAGGCAGGCACGTTGCCACCCATATGGGCGGCAACCCGGACTTCGTAGCCCTGTGCGAAGCGTATGGCATTCCCGCCGCCCTGGCAGAGAACAACGCCCAGGCGCTTTCCCTTGCTGAAAAGATGCTGAAAAGCCCCCGGCCCTTTGTGCTGGTGTGCCGGGTGGATCCGGATACTCCCAGCGTGTGAAGACCTTGGGACTCTGTCCCAAACCCTGCAAACCTTTTTGCAAAAAGGTTTGATCTAAAAACTGTGTTTGTGTTTATTTGTGCGGTTTCCTGCTGGTTCGTTCCGCGTGGTGCAGGCTGGCCCGTTTTGCCTTGTTCCCCGCGTCACAGGTGCAGCGATACGCTGCAAAAAAGCGGGCAGCTTTCGCTGCCCGCTTTTTTGCGTGTGGTTCATTTATGCTTCTCCGTCCGCGCCTTCCTTTTCATCCGGGGGAGGCAGTTTCTTCCGCTTGCGGACGCACTCTGTCAGCAGGTATTCAATCTGCCCGTTAATGGAACGGAAATCTTCCTCTGCCCAAGCCGCCAGATCCTTCCACAGGGTGGGAGCGATGCGCAGCAAAATTTGTTTCTTATCCTTATCTGCCATAAGATCACACAGATTTCCTTGTTTTAATAAATGGAGCCGCTGTTGACAATGGGCTGGGCGTCCTTGCTGCCGCATAGCACCACAAGCAGGTTCGATACCATCTGGGCTTTGCGCTCCTCGTCCAGGGACACCACGCCGTCCTCTTTAAGCTGCTCCAGGGCCATTTCCACCATGCCCACAGCGCCTTCCACAATCTTTTTCCGGGCTGCCACCACAGCTTCAGCCTGCTGCCGCTGGAGCATTTGGGCCGCGATTTCCGGCGCGTAGGAAAGCTGGCGGATGCGCACCTCCAGGATTTCCAGCCCGGCCTCTGTCACGCGCTTTTGCAGATCCTCCTGCAGCATGTCCGCAATTTCCTGGCTGCTGCCCCGCAGGGTCTTTTCCGCCACGTCGTTTTCCTCCATCAGGTCATAGGGATAGCGCCGGGCAATGCTGCGGGTAGCGGAGTCACACTGGATGGACAGGAAGGTGCGGTAATTCTGCACGTTGAAAACAGCCTTGGTGGTGTCCACCACCCGCCAGATTACCACGGTATCAATGATGATAGGATTGCCCCGCTCGTCATTGACTGTCTGCTTTTCGTTGTTCAGTGTCATGGTTTTCAGGCTGATTTTCCCGCCGCCCCCGGCTGTAATAGTCATGCCGTTAGAATTGGTGGTGACAGTGCGGCTGTTCCCCGGATTGATGCAGGCGCAGAAGGGGTTCACCCAATAGAAGCCGTCTTTTTTAATGGTGCCGTAGTATTTGCCGAACAGGGTGAGAACAGCCGCCTCATTGGGGTTTAAAACCTTGAAGCCCCCGCACATGATGGCCGCCGCACAGACAAGCAGAATGCCTCCCACCAGCAGCACCACCCCCAGAGGTATGGAATTCCTGTCCAGGAGGATGCCCCCAAAGACGATGCCCAGCGCAGAAACCAGGAACAGCAGCAGGGTGCAGAACAGCATCCCAAAGCCGCTTCTGGTTTTTGCGGCTTTTTCTTCATATTTGTTGGTCATGGCAGTTTGATTATCCATCGATCCGTCCCCTTTCAGATTTCATGTTGATATCATTATAATATCAGTCGGCTTTTTTGTCAAGAGCTTTTTTGCTTTTATCCTTATGAAGGATGCCAGATTCAGAAATTGGAAAGATTTGTAAAGGGATTGTAAGCTTTTTTTATGAAACTGTAAAAGAACCTCACATGTTTTTGTAATAAACTGGTGGTAAAATTCATATTGTTAGATGGTTTGGGTGACAGGCCTGCTTCCAGGTAGCGCTTGGCTGGCCCGGGCCTTAAAATTTAAAAAGCAAAGGGGAAAAAACAAAATGAAGAAAATCGCTTTGGCCCTTGCGGCCCTGATGATGGCTGCCACCATGGCGGCCTGCAGCGGAAATGACGGATCCTCTGCAAGCTCTGCCGCTTCCAGTGCCGGCAGCACGGTTTCCACCGCCAGCACCAGTTCAGCAGCATAGCTTTCTGTTTCTTGTTCATACCCTCAAAAAATGCAGGGCCTCCAAAGGCCCTGCATTTTTTGCGCTTTTTTAAACAGACTCTAGGGCTTGTTTGAAAAATTGTAAACACCGTCTTTTTGCCCCAAACGGGCGGTTTCTGTGTTGAAAATCCTCGAAATACGACAGTATTTCTTGCGGTTTCCGCCTTGAAACCGCTCCCTTTGGAACAAAAATTCCGGTACCTCCTCTATTTTCAAACAAGCCCTAAGCTTTACCTGCCTTTTTACAAAAATCTATAC